>NZ_JANEWJ010000033.1:0-49705 GCF_028069755.1 Citrobacter sp. Igbk 16
ATTATATATATCCCATTTCAATTATCGCATTGAAATTTAATACAAGATATCTCATGTTCACAAAAAGGGTTTTTTAAGAAAATATTTAGTGCGGGTGAGAGATAAAATGAAGAAACCACCTCAGTCCCCGGTCAATATGTGAAATCTGAGGTGTCACTAAAAAAATGAAATAGGCGGGTACAGAAAAAACAAGAATCACTTTCAGATAATGACGCCCGCAAGCGGGCGTCACCGTGGTTAGTACGCGTTAACCACCACCCACATTGGGCCCTGGCCTACCGCATAGCGTCCTTTCTCTGCCAGCAATCCCTGCTCACCCGCAATTTCATACACCGCAATATGGTGGGACTTCTGCCCTGCGGCAATCAGGTATTTCCCGCTGTGGTCGATATTAAAACCGCGCGGCTGTGTTTCAGTAGGCTGGAAGCCTTCTTTCGTCAGCACACTTCCGTCTTCTGATACGCTGAATACCGTAATCAGGTTGGCGGTACGGTCACAGGCATACAGATGACGACCATCTGGCGTAATATGGATATCTGCCGCCCAGCGGGTATCAGAGAAATCAGCAGGCATCATATCCAGCGTCTGTACACACTCAATTTTGCCGTACGGATCTTTCAGTTCCCAAACATCGACTGAACTGTTCAACTCATTCACGCAGTAGGTATATTGCTGATTCGGATGGAACACCATATGACGCGGACCTGCACCTTCAACGGTAGTCACTTCCGCGGGTTCCTGTGCAACCAAATGGCCATCATCACTGACGGTGAACAGGCAGATACGATCCTGTTTCAACGCAGGAACCCACAACGTACGGTTATCTGGTGAGATATTGGCCGAGTGACAGCCATCCAGACCTTCAACCACGTCAACCAATTCCACCGGCAGGCCATCCTCCAGACGCGTGACGCTCACACTACCCGCGTTATAAGAGCCGACGAATACGAAACGCCCTTGATGATCGGTCGAAATATGCGTCGGGCTCCCCGGCAGTGCAGATTCCGCAGCGAATGTCAGTGCACCGTCATCAGGTGCGATACGGTATGCCAACACCCGAAACTCCGGACGCACACCGACATAGAGGTAGCGTTTATCCGGGCTGACAACCATCGGCTGTACCTGACCCGGTACATCAACCACCTGCGTCAGCGTCAGTGAACCATCGTGATTCAGGCCCCAGACGTGAATTTGCTGACTCTCAGGGCTGGCGGTATAAACGGTTTGCTTCATGAAAACTCCTTTGCTTTTGGCAGGTGGCTGCAATGGCCTGACACACGCCTAAGGTAGACGCTTTTATCGGTGAATGCTTAATTAAGGCTCAGAATTTTGTCCGGCCCCCGACTCGGTGTACCATTCTGACAGACAAAATTCTCAACCTTCATCTGGAAAAACCTATGACCGCACGCGTGATTGCCCTGGATTTAGACGGTACGTTGCTGACCCCGAAAAAAACCTTGCTGCCATCCTCTCTCGAGGCGCTCTCTCGCGCCAGAGAAGCAGGCTACCAACTTATCATTGTCACGGGTCGCCATCACGTTGCTATTCATCCTTTTTATCAGGCACTGGCGCTGGATACACCTGCAATTTGCTGCAACGGTACCTATTTGTATGATTATCAGGCGAAAAAGGTACTGGAATCCGATCCCCTTCCGGTTAATCAGGCGTTGCAGTTGATTGATATGCTGAATGAACACCAGATCCACGGGCTAATGTATGTTGACGAGGCCATGCTGTATGAACGCCCGACCGGGCATGTCGAGCGTACCGCAAACTGGGCGCAAACTCTGCCGCCGGAACAGCGTCCTACCTTCACTCAGGTACCGTCTCTCGCACAGGCCGCGCATGACGTGAATGCCGTGTGGAAATTTGCCCTGACTGACGAAGATATTCCAAAGCTGCAGCAATTTGGTAAACATGTTGAACAGCAGTTGGGGCTGGAGTGTGAGTGGTCCTGGCACGATCAGGTTGACGTGGCCCGTAAAGGCAACAGCAAAGGACGACGCCTTGCCCAGTGGATTGAAGCGCAAGGTGGATCAATGGAAAACGTGATCGCCTTTGGCGATAACTTTAATGATATCAGTATGCTGGAAGCCGCGGGCACCGGCGTGGCGATGGGAAATGCCGATGATGCAGTCAAAGCCCGCGCCAATATTGTCATTGGCGACAATACCACCGACAGCATCGCCAAATTTATCTATTCTCAGTTGCTGTAATCAGGCGGTAATCGATACGCTCTTAATTTGGGCGTACAACCACAGGCCAGGCTTGATGCCAAGTTCATCCCTGGCCCATGGGCTGATTCTCGCCCACAGCGTTTTCCCGCCCACTTCAAGCTGTACTTCTACCTGTCCGTTGTCGTCATAGCATGACGCCACCTTTGCCCGTAGTACGTTACGAATACTGGTCTGCTGCGGCGGTTGTAATACCAGCGAAACATCAGATGCCTGAATCCGGATACGCAATGCGGTTTGCAGCGGTTTATCCAGCTTATTGACCCACAGATGCTGATCGCCCAGCGCCAGCGCTGTCATCGCATAATGCGGGTGATGTTCCAGTACGTTAACTTTCAGTATGCTGCTCTGCTGCTCTTTCGGTAGCCAGGGATGCATCACACTGCTTCCCCAGACATCTTCCAGTGAGCCAAACGCTTTCACCTGCCCGTTTTCCAGCACCATCACTTTGTCCGCCAGGTGCAAAATTTCATCGAGCGAGTGGCTGACATACAGCATGGGAATATTAATTTCTCGCGCCAGGCGTTGCAGGTAAGGCAGCAGTTCGCGCTTACGCGGGATATCCAGCGACGCTAACGGCTCATCAAGCAGTAACAGTTCGGGGGCGGTAAGCAGCGCCCGGCCGATAGCGACGCGCTGCTTTTCACCGCCGGAAAGACCGCCGGGCAGACGGTCAAGCAGCGGTTCAATGCCCAGCAATGCCACCAGCTTATCAAACTGTCCGGCCATGCTTTTCGCCATACCGTAACGCAGATTGCCGCGTACTTTATAATGAGGGAACAGACGCGCATCCTGAAAAACATAGCCCACCCGGCGTTTTTCAGGCGTCAGGCAGATACCGTTTTCAACGTCATTCAGTACCCGACCGTTGAGCACAATGCGCCCGGACTGGGGTTGGGTCAGACCACTGATAGCATTAATCAGCGATGTTTTGCCCGCACCAGAGACACCAAAAATAGCGGTGATACCGCTGGCTGGCAGCGTTTCGTTGAGCGTCAGACTATGGGTTCCCAGCGTCTGGGAGAAATTAAGTTCCAGCATAATTATCGCCCCGTCCGCTCACGGCTAATTCGCGCCAGCCATTCAGAAATGAGCAGCGAAATCAGCGCCAGCACAATAGAAATAATGCATAACCTTGCCGCCGCACTTTCGCCGCCCGGCGTCTGGATGAGGGTGTACATTGCCGAAGGAATAGTGCGCGTTTCGCCAGGGATATTTGAAACAAAAGTAATGGTTGCGCCGAATTCACCGAGTGAACGCGCGAACGCCAGCACCGTACCGACAATTATGCCAGGCAGCATCAACGGTAAGGTAATGGTCATGAATACGCGCCAGCGCCCGGCCCCCAGTGTGCGGGCCGCTTGCTCCAGCTTGACGTCTACGCCTTCAAGCGCCAGACGTATTGCCCGCACCATAAGAGGAAAAGACATTACCGCTGCGGCCAGAACCGCACCACGCCAGCTAAACGCAAACGTGATACCGAACCAGTCATATAACCACTCGCCAATAAATCCGCGCCGCCCCATAGCCACCAGCAGCAGGTACCCCACCACGACCGGAGGCAGTACCAGCGGCAAGTGCAGTACGCTGTCGAGCAACGCTTTGCCCGGGAACTTACAGCGTACCAGTAACCAGGCAAAGAAGATCCCAAACGGCAGGCTAAACAACACGGCCAGGGAAGAAACTTTCAGGCTCAGTAAGACAGCCTGCCATTCTGGATCAGTCAGTATCATTACTTGGTCGTAAATCCATAACGTTTGAAGATTTCAGAAGCCTGCGGTCCCTTCAGGTAATCATAGAACGCGCTGACCGTTGCGTTGGCGTGCCCATCAACAACCGCGATAGGGTATTCCACTTTTTTATGTGAGTCTTCCGGGAAGGTCGCCACAACTTTTACGCCTTTGCTGGCTACGGCATCAGAACCGTAGACAATGCCCAGCGGGGCTTCGTTGCGTTCAACCAGCGCCAATGCGCCACGAACATCTTCAGCCGGAGCCAATTTCGGTGCCAGGGTATCCCATGCACCCAATTTTTGCAGCGCTTCTTTCGCGTAAATACCTGCCGGAACATGTTCCGGGTCGCCTACGGCCAGACGCCCGCCGTTCAACAGGCTGGTCCAGTTGGTTTTGCTGTCGATGGTGAAGTCTTTCTGTGCACTGGCTTTCGGCGCGACAACGACCAGACTGTTACCGAGCAGCGTTTTGCGCGTTGCGGTATCGATAGACTTTTTATCTACCGCGTAATCCATCCATTTCTGATCGGCTGAAATAAACAGATCGGCCGGAGCACCTGCTTCAATCTGGCGTGCCAGCGTAGAAGAAGAGGCAAAAGAGGAGACAACATCAACATTCTTCTCTTTTTTATATTCTGCGGCAATGTCCTGCATCGCGTTCGTTAACGACGCCGCTGCAAACACTGTGATTTTACCTTCATCCGCCAGTGCATGTCCGGCAACAGAAAGAGAAAGTGTTGCCCCTGCAAACAAGCGTAACCATGTACGTGCCATCTGTAACTCCTTTGAGTTTCGTTATGTAGGCGCAAATATAACGATTAAATCAGGATTTTCCCAGTGGTTATTACTACCAATTAGAGGTTACACAAAGAAAATATCGGCAGGGAAAGCAGGATCTTGAGGAACTAACGCAGTTTGATAATGAGCAATAAAAAACGCCCGGCTAAGCGGGCGTTCGGGGAATCAATGGTTCTGTCTGGATTGGTCTTTCTGACCGATACCGGAAAAAATGTTGAACACTTCACCCAGTCCGTAAATCAGTCCCAGAATGATGGCCATTACCACAGGTACCATGATTACGGCGAATACCAGACTTTTCAATAACTCTAACATGGTCAACTCCAGATATAGTCCTTAGTTGTATTCTAACCACATAACACAGAAAAGCACTCCCCTTTTGTGCGGTCGGCTTTGCTCGGGCGCGGTTTTCCGTCACAATACCCTTTTTTGCCAGGAGCTTGTTATGCAGGCCGAAATCCTACTTACACTGAAACTTCAGCAAAAACTGTTTGCCGATCCCCGCCGCATTTCTCTGCTTAAGCACATTGCGCTTTCCGGCTCCATCAGTCAGGGCGCGAAGGATGCAGGTATCAGTTATAAAAGCGCCTGGGACGCGATTAACGAAATGAACCAGCTGAGTGAGCAGACACTGGTAGAGCGCGCCACCGGTGGCAAAGGCGGCGGCGGTGCAGTGTTAACCCGCTACGGCCAGCGCCTGATTCAGTTATACGATCTGCTGGCGCAAATTCAGCAAAAAGCCTTCGATGTCCTGAGCGATGACGATGCGGTTCCACTGAATAGCTTGCTGGCGGCCATCTCCCGCTTCTCACTGCAAACCAGTGCGCGTAACCAATGGTTTGGCACCATCACCGCACGCGACCACGACCAGGTGCAACAGCATGTTGACGTCCTGCTGGCCGATGGCGAAACCCGGCTGAAAGTCGCGATTACCGCGCAAAGCGGTGAACGTCTGGGGCTTGATGAAGGCAAAGAAGTCTTGATCCTGTTGAAAGCTCCGTGGGTGGGGATCACCCAGGATGATGCTATCGCTCAGGCCGCCGATAACCAATTGCAAGGCACCATCAGCCATATTGAACGCGGGAGCGAGCAGTGTGAAGTGTTAATGACCTTGCCGGATGGACAAACACTGTGCGCCACCGTGCCGACTGACGATGCGCTATCACTGCAAGAAGGCGCGAATGTCACTGCCTATTTCAACGCGGACAGAGTGATTATCGCCACACTGTGCTAAATCTTTAAGCCCGCTTCGCCTGATGGCGCTGCGCTTATCAGGCCCACGCTCAGGCCGGATAAGGTACCCGCGCCACCATCCGGCAACAAACTGCATTGACATTCCCGCCCGGACAACGTATCCCTGTTATTCATCGCTGCAAAAAATGGGATGCAAAATGTCATCGTTGCAAATTTCGCAAGGCACGTTTCGTCTGAGTGATACCAAAACGCTTCAGCTGAATTCGTTGACGTTAAACGCGGGTGATAGCTGGGCGTTTGTGGGGTCTAACGGCAGCGGAAAATCCGCACTGGCGCGTGCGCTCGCCGGAGAATTGCCGTTACTAAAAGGCGAACGCCACAGCCAGTTCACGCGTATAACCCGTCTCTCCTTTGAGCAGCTACAAAAGCTGGTCAGCGACGAATGGCAGCGTAACAACACCGATCTTCTGAGCCCAGGTGAAGACGATACCGGGCGCACCACCGCGGAAATTATTCAGGATGAGGTCAGCGACCCTGCTCGCTGTGCCGCCCTGGCGCAGCAGTTTGGTATTACCTCACTGCTCAGCAGACGTTTCAAATATCTTTCCACTGGCGAAACGCGGAAAACTCTGCTCTGTCAGGCACTGATGTCTGAACCCGATTTACTGATCCTTGATGAACCGTTTGACGGGCTGGATGTGGCTTCACGTCACCAGTTGGCAGAGCTGCTCGCAGCGTTACATCAGGCCGGTTTTACGTTAGTGCTGGTGCTAAACCGCTTTGATGAGATCCCCGATTTTGTGCAATATGCTGGCGTACTCGCCGATTGCACATTGACAGAAACCGGTGAAAAAACGGGTCTTCTGCAACAAGCGTTAATCGCCCAACTTGCGCATAGTGAACGGCTTGATGGTATTACCCTCCCCGAACCGGATGAACCTTCCGTACGCCGCATATTGTCTGAGAACGAACCGCGGATTATGCTCAACGACGGGGTCGTTTCCTATAACGATCGCCCTATTCTTCATCATCTGAGCTGGCGGGTAAACCCAGGGGAACACTGGCAGATTGTCGGTCCCAACGGGGCGGGAAAATCAACGCTACTCAGTTTAATTACCGGCGATCATCCGCAGGGCTATAGCAATGATTTGACGCTGTTTGGCCGTCGTCGGGGTAGCGGCGAAACTATCTGGGATATTAAAAAGCACATTGGCTACGTCAGCAGCAGCCTGCATCTGGATTACCGAGTGAGCACCACGGTGCGTAACGTCATTCTCTCAGGCTACTTCGATTCAATCGGTATTTATCAGGCCGTATCAGACAGACAACACAAGCTGGTGCAACAGTGGCTGGATATTCTGGGAATGGATAAGCGCACTGCTGACGCCCCTTTCCACAGCCTTTCCTGGGGGCAGCAGCGCCTGGCGCTGATCGTCCGCGCGTTAGTGAAACACCCTACGCTATTGATCCTTGATGAACCCTTGCAAGGTCTGGACCCGCTAAACCGCCAGTTGATCCGCCGCTTCGTTGATGTTCTGATCGGTGAAGGCGAAACCCAATTGCTGTTTGTTTCTCACCATGCTGAAGATGCACCCGCCTGCATTACCCACCGACTGGAGTTCGTACCAGAAAACGATATCTACACCTATCGGCAATCATCCCTGCGTTAGTTTTCATACCTGGGCGCGTTAATGCGCCCTTTTTTAGGCCAGATTTTTCAGATAAAATCTGCAATCATTAAATAACATAATGATTTAAAATCAAAAAATGCAGCTCAGGTGTTAAGAATTTGCATGTGTAAACGATTCCACTAATTTATTCCATGTCACACTTTTCACAACTTTGTTATGCTATCTTCATTACATGATATAGGCATAACGGAGCGAATTATGAGAGTATTGGTTACAGGTGGTAGCGGTTACATTGGGAGCCACACTTGTGTGCAGTTGCTTAAGAATGGCCACGACGTCGTGATCCTTGATAACCTCTGCAACAGTAAGCGCAGCGTACTGCCCGTTATTGAGCGTTTAGGTGGAAAACATCCGACCTTCGTCGAAGGTGATATCCGTAACGAAGCGCTGATCACCGAAATCCTGCACGATCATGCCATCGATACGGTCATCCACTTTGCTGGTCTGAAGGCCGTCGGCGAATCCGTTGCTAAGCCGCTGGAGTACTATGACAACAACGTCAACGGCACTCTGCGTCTGGTCAATGCGATGCGCGCCGCCAACGTGAAAAACTTCATATTCAGCTCCTCCGCCACAGTCTATGGCGATCAGCCGCAAATTCCTTACGTTGAAAGCTTCCCGACCGGCACACCACAAAGTCCATACGGAAAAAGTAAGCTGATGGTCGAGCAGATCCTGACCGATCTGCAAAAAGCACAACCTGAGTGGAGCATTGCGTTGCTACGCTATTTCAATCCGGTTGGCGCACACCCGTCAGGGGACATGGGCGAAGACCCGCAAGGCATTCCTAACAATCTGATGCCTTACATCGCGCAGGTTGCCGTGGGCCGCCGTGAGTCTCTGGCCATATTTGGTAATGACTACCCGACCGTAGACGGTACCGGCGTTCGCGATTACATCCACGTGATGGATCTTGCCGACGGTCACGTTGTCGCCATGGAAAAACTGGCAGGCAAGCAAGGGGTACATATTTACAACCTTGGCGCTGGCGTTGGTAGCAGCGTACTGGATGTGGTAAACGCCTTCAGCAAAGCCTGCGGTAAACCAGTGAACTATCATTTTGCTCCGCGCCGCGACGGCGATCTGCCTGCCTACTGGGCTGATGCCAGCAAAGCAGACCGCGAACTTAACTGGCGCGTGACGCGTACACTGGATGAAATGGCACAAGATACCTGGCACTGGCAATCACGCCATCCACAGGGATATTCGGATTAAGGACACGTCATGACGCAATTCAACCCTGTCGATCATCCACACCGCCGATTTAACCCGCTCACCGGGCAGTGGATCCTCGTTTCGCCGCATCGTGCAAAACGTCCCTGGCAAGGGGCGCAGGAAACGCCATCTAAACAGGTTCTGCCCGCGCATGATCCGGACTGCTTCCTGTGTGCAGGCAATACACGCGTTACCGGCGATAAAAACCCCGATTACACGGGAACCTACGTTTTTACCAACGATTTTGCCGCGCTGATGTCTGATACCCCGGATGCTCCCGACAGCCATGATCCATTAATGCGTTGCCAGAGCGCACGCGGTACCAGCCGCGTGATCTGCTTCTCGCCCGATCACAGCAAAACACTGCCAGAGCTCAGCGTACCCGCGCTGACCGAAATCGTGAAAACGTGGCAGGAACAAACCGCAGATTTAGGGAAAACCTATCCCTGGGTGCAGGTATTTGAAAACAAAGGTGCGGCAATGGGATGTTCAAACCCGCACCCGCACGGACAGATTTGGGCCAACAGTTTCCTGCCCAACGAAGCCGAACGTGAAGACCGTCTGCAAAAAGCGTACTTTGCCGAGCAGGGCACGCCAATGCTGCTGGATTATGTCCGGCGTGAACAGGCAGACGGCAGCCGTACGGTAGTAGAAACCGAACACTGGCTGGCAGTAGTGCCCTATTGGGCGGCATGGCCATTCGAAACACTGCTGCTGCCAAAAGCACATGTCCTGCGAATTACCGATTTGACCGACGAACAGCGAACTGACCTGGCGCTGGCGTTGAAAAAACTGACCAGTCGTTATGACAACCTGTTCCAGTGCTCTTTCCCCTACTCTATGGGCTGGCACGGCGCACCGTTTAACGGCGAAGAGAATGACCACTGGCAGTTGCACGCACACTTTTATCCACCGCTGCTGCGTTCCGCGACCGTACGTAAGTTTATGGTTGGTTACGAAATGCTGGCGGAGACCCAACGCGATCTGACAGCAGAACAAGCGGCAGACCGTTTGCGTGCGGTCAGCGACACCCATTTTCGCGAATCCGGAGTTTAAATAATGAGTCTGAAAGAAAAAACACAATCTCTGTTTGCTGAATCGTTTGGCTACCCTGCCACCCATACTATTCAGGCACCCGGTCGTGTAAACCTGATCGGCGAACACACTGATTATAATGACGGCTTCGTCCTGCCGTGCGCCATCGACTATCAAACGGTTATCAGTTGTGCCCCCCGCGATGATCGCACCGTTCGTGTGATTGCGGCGGATTACGACAATCAGATAGATGAATTCTCTCTTGATGCGCCGATTATCGCCCACGAAACCCAGCAGTGGTCAAACTACGTGCGCGGCGTCGTGAAGCATCTACAAAAGCGCAATAACGCCTTTGGCGGCGCGGATCTGGTGATCAGCGGCAATGTGCCGCAAGGTGCGGGCTTAAGCTCTTCCGCCTCGCTGGAAGTCGCCGTTGGTACGGTGTTCCAGCAGCTCTATCATCTGCCGCTCGACGGCGCGCAGATTGCCCTGAACGGTCAGGAAGCGGAAAACCAGTTTGTCGGCTGTAACTGCGGCATTATGGACCAACTCATCTCTGCACTGGGCAAGAAAGACCATGCGCTACTGATCGACTGCCGTACGCTGGGCACCAAAGCTGTTTCCATGCCGGAAGGTGTGGCGGTAGTGATCATCAACAGCAACTTTAAACGTACACTGGTTGGCAGTGAGTACAACACCCGTCGCGAACAGTGTGAAACCGGTGCGCGCTTCTTCCAACAACCCGCGCTGCGTGATGTCAGCCTTGAGGCCTTTAACGCGGTCGCACATGAACTGGATCCCATCGTTGCCAAACGTGTTCGCCATGTGATCACAGAAAATGCCCGCACGGTTGAAGCCGCAGCGGCTCTGGAGAAAGGCGATCTGCAACGTATGGGCCAGCTGATGGCTGAATCTCACGTTTCAATGCGCGATGACTTCGAAATCACCGTGCCACAAATTGATACGCTGGTCGAGATTGTTAAAGCAACTATCGGCGATAAAGGCGGTGTACGTATGACCGGTGGCGGCTTCGGCGGCTGCATCGTGGCGTTGATCCCACAAGATTTGGTTCCTGCCGTACAGCAGGCTGTCGCTGAACAATACGAAGCGAAAACCGGTATCAAGGAAACCTTTTACGTCTGCAAACCTTCACAAGGAGCCGGACAGTGCTAAACGAAATTCCCGTAATGGCGCCCGACGGCCAACCGTTTCGCCTGCTCACCCTGCGTAATGACGCGGGGATGGTAGTCACGCTGATGGACTGGGGCGCGACGCTGCTTTCTGCCCGTATCCCGCTTAGCGATGGTAGCGTGCGAGAAGCATTACTCGGCTGCGCCAGCCCGGAGCAATACCCACAACAGGCCGCATTTTTAGGCGCATCCATCGGCCGCTATGCTAACCGTATCGCAGACAGCCGTTATACCTATGCCGGTGAAACCGTTGCGTTACTGCCAAGCCAGGGTGACAACCAGTTGCATGGTGGGCCGGACGGTTTCGATAAGCGCCGCTGGCAGATAGTGGATCAAAATGATCGTCAGGTGCTGTTTGCCTTAACCTCTGACGATGGCGACCAGGGTTTTCCGGGTCACCTCTGCGCCACCGCGCAATATCGCCTGACCGATGATAACCGTATTTCGATTACCTACCGTGCGACGGTGGATAAGCCCTGCCCGGTAAATTTGACGAATCACGTTTATTTCAATCTTGACGGCGACAAAACGGATATCCGTCAGCATACGTTGCAGATTCTGGCCGATACGTACCTGCCGGTTGATGAAATGGGTATCCCGCATGACGGACTGAAACCCGTGGCTGGCACCTCGTTCGATTTCCGGGCACCTAAACGCATCGACAGCGAATTTCTGGCCGATGACGATCAGCGCAAGGTGAAAGGTTACGACCACGCTTTCTTGTTGCAGGCGCAAGGTGATGCCCGCAAACCGGTCGCTATAGTTTGGTCCCAGGATGAAAAACTGCAAATGGAGGTATACACCTCTGCCCCGGCATTGCAGTTCTATTCCGGTAACTTCCTCGGCGGCACGCCCTCCCGTGGACCTGAAGTCTATGCCGACTGGCAAGGACTGGCGCTGGAAAGTGAATTTCTGCCTGACAGCCCAAATCATCCAGAATGGCCGCAACCAGATTGCTTTCTGCGACCGGGTGAAGAGTACACCAGCCTGACCGAATACCGGTTTATTCCTGCCTGACAGTTTACCGTGACGAGCTGATACCCGGCTCGTCATTTATTCCCTCTCGGGATCCGCGCAAAACCACACCACTCAAAGACAAAATCGCAACCTTGAGTTCACAAGAACCTTACACTGCGCCGCTATTTTCGCTATGGTTATGCGTAAGCATTGCCGCTGGTGCATTACGGCAATATAATGATAATTATTATCATTCAATATGATTTATAGGAGTGAGTGTATGGCTGTAACTAAGCTGGTTCTGGTACGTCACGGTGAAAGTCAGTGGAACAACGAAAACCGTTTTACCGGTTGGTATGATGTTGACCTGTCTGAAAAAGGCGTGGGCGAAGCAAAAGCGGCAGGTAAACTGCTGAAAGAGGAAGGCTACAGCTTCGATTTTGCTTATACCTCTGTGCTGAAACGTGCCATCCACACCCTGTGGAATGTCCTGGACGAACTGGATCAGGCCTGGCTGCCCGTTGAGAAATCCTGGAAACTGAACGAACGTCATTACGGCGCGCTACAGGGGCTGAACAAAGCCGAAACCGCTGAGAAATACGGTGACGAGCAGGTTAAGCAATGGCGTCGTGGTTTTGCGGTAACCCCGCCGGAACTGACTAAAGATGACGAGCGCTATCCGGGTCACGATCCGCGTTATGCCAAACTGACGGACAAAGAACTTCCGGTCACCGAAAGCCTGGCACTGACTATCGATCGCGTTATCCCTTACTGGAATGAAACCATTCTGCCGCGCATGAAAAGCGGTGAGCGCGTCATTATTGCCGCTCACGGTAACTCCCTGCGTGCGCTGGTGAAATACCTGGATAATATGGGTGAAGATGAAATTCTTGAACTGAACATCCCGACGGGTGTACCGCTGGTGTATGAGTTCGACGAAAACTTCAAGCCGATCAAACATTACTATCTGGGTAACGCTGACGAGATCGCAGCAAAAGCCGCAGCGGTAGCCAACCAGGGTAAAGCGAAGTAATTTTCATCCCGGTTCAAACGAAAAAAGCGTGGAATGCTCCACGCTTTTTTTATTGCCGGATGGCTGCGTTGCCTTATCCGGCCTACCGAGCGTAGCCCGGATAAGTTTTTTACCCGCGACGCGCTTTAACCGCATCCGCCAGTTGGCGCAGTACCGCATCGGTATCTTCCCAGCCAATGCAGGCATCAGTGATGCTCTTGCCGTAGGTCAGCGGTTCACCGCTATCCGGGTTCTGATTACCTTCGACCAGATGGCTTTCGATCATCACACCAATAATGGCTTTCTCGCCGCCGGCAACCTGTCCACAAACATCGCTGGCTACATCCATCTGCTTTTTGAACTGCTTGCTGGAGTTGGCATGGCTAAAGTCGATCATCACCTGCGCAGACAAACCCGCTTTGACCAGACCTTCTTTTACGTCTGCGACGTGCTGAGCGCTGTAGTTTGGCTCTTTGCCACCACGCAGAATGATATGACAATCGCCGTTACCACTGGTATTCACAATGGCGGAGTGACCCCATTTGGTCACGGACAGGAAGCAGTGTGGTGCGCCTGCGGCGTTAATGGCATCAATGGCAACTTTGATGGTGCCATCAGTACCGTTTTTAAAACCAACCGGACAGGAAAGACCAGACGCCAGCTCACGGTGCACCTGAGACTCAGTGGTACGCGCGCCAATTGCGCCCCAGCTCATCAGATCCGCAAGATATTGCGGGGTGATCATATCCAGAAACTCACCCGCTGCCGGCAATCCGCTGTCGTTGATATCCAGCAGCAATTTACGTGCGATGCGCAGGCCATCGTTGATCTGGAAGCTGTTGTCCATATGTGGATCGTTGATAAGCCCTTTCCAGCCGACGGTGGTACGCGGTTTTTCAAAGTAAACACGCATGACGATTTCAAGCTCGCCTTTCAACTCTTCGCGCAGCGCCAGAAGACGTGCGGCATACTCTTTAGCGGCAGCCGGATCATGAATTGAGCACGGTCCAATAACAACCAACAGGCGATCGTCATTCCCTTTCAGAATTTTATGAATCGCCTTACGGGCATGCGCAACTGTATTTGCGGCATTTTCAGTAGCGGGGAATTTTTCCAGCAGTGCAACCGGGGGTAATAACTCGTTGATCTCTTTAATGCGTAAATCGTCGTTCTGATAATTCATGATTATTCCAGCGTAGCCATACTTATATAAATGAATGCAATCCCCCCAATCTATATCTTCAGTCATAAAGTGTAAACGGGGTTTTACAGTACGAACCGTGTTATCCCGGGATTAAGCAAAAAAACGCAAGAATGTAGCGAATAGTGAGATCCAGACCGCAAATCCCAACTGTAATTGCGGCTTTTATTATTATTTTCAAAATTCTGTGCTGACTATCGATACACATCGTGGATCTTTACCCACTGTACGGTAAGGCAACGCCCACTATTTACGTGGCTGATAAAGGGAGAATAGAAGCTCTCCTTTTTAATTTTATCCCCCCAAAAACGGTATGATGTCATACAGTAAAGGTGAGAATAACAAAGGGATGGCACAATGGCGCACTCACATACTCATACTTCCCCCGACCAGCCAAAAGATAATAATGCCCGTCGACTGCTGTTCGCCTTCTGCATTACAGCGGGGTTCATGCTGGTCGAAGTGGTAGGAGGGATACTTTCAGGCTCGCTGGCGCTGCTGGCGGATGCCGGACATATGCTCACTGATGCCGCAGCGCTGCTTTTTGCTCTGCTGGCCGTTCAATTTGCCCGTCGACCGCCGACCATCCGACACACTTTCGGCTGGCTGAGGCTCACGACGCTGGCCGCATTTGTTAACGCTATTGCGTTGGTGGTGATCACGATTTTAATCGTCTGGGAAGCGATTGAGCGCTTCCATACGCCCCGTCCGGTCGCCGGCGGGATGATGATGGTCATCGCCGTTGCGGGTTTACTGGCTAACGTCCTTGCCTTCTGGGTTTTACATCGCGGCAGCGAAGAGAAAAACCTCAACGTTCGTGCCGCAGCGCTGCATGTGATGGGCGATTTGCTGGGCTCGGTCGGCGCGATCATTGCGGCACTGATCATTATCTGGACGGGCTGGACCCCTGCAGACCCTATTCTCTCTATTCTGGTTTCTGTTCTGGTGTTGCGTAGCGCCTGGCGCTTACTGAAAGACAGTGTGAATGAATTACTCGAGGGCGCGCCCCATGCGCTGGATATCGCCGCTCTACAGCGACATCTCAGCCGGGATATCCCCGAGGTTCGCAATGTACACCATGTTCACGTCTGGATGGTGGGTGAAAAACCGGTCATGACACTGCATGTTCAGGTCGTCCCGCCGCACGATCACGATGCGTTGCTGGAACGCATTCAGCACTTTCTTATTCATCACTATCAGATTGAACACGCGACGATTCAGATGGAATATCAGCCGTGCAATGGACCGGACTGTCACCTGTATGAGGGACTGTCCGGCCATTCACATCACCATCACTAATGGGAAAACGCGCGTGAACCCCGTTCGCGCGCGCTGTTAATCCACATCCTGCTGCCGTTCAACGCGATCACAGTCAGAATCATGTATTCCAGCGACATGGCATACACCCCTTGCAGGGCAAAGATCACGACGCTGATGATGTTAATGAGCACCCACAATAGCCAGTTCTCGACGTATTTGCGCGTCATCAGGATCATCGCCACAATCGATAGCACCATCATGCAGGAATCCCAAAACGGGAACGCATCCGGTTGAAATTCAGGTAATGCAACCTGTAATCCCAGCCCTTGCATGATAGTCACCGCAATACGGGTGAGAAACGCAAACACCGGATCGATGTACACTGTCATCAGACCAATTGCCACCACACAAGCCGCCAGCCAGCCCAACGCTTTCGGCAACGGCAGCCAGCGAATTTTAAGTTCAGCCTCATGCTGGCTGGTTTGCCGGGACCAGGCGTACCAGCCATAGATATTGGCGGCAAAAAAGAACACCTGCAGCAACAAGCTGGCGTAAAGTTGGATCTGAAAGAAGATAATCGCAAACAGCGTGACGTTTATCAGACCAAAGAAGTAATTACTGATTTTCTCCATACTGGCGAGGCCAATACACAGTAACCCGGCGATAGTCCCCACCGCTTCAATCCACGACAGATCGTACCCGCCTGCACCGATTGGAATATGTACCAGAATGTTCTGCGTGCTAAAAAAATCCATCTTTTCCCCCAGAGCGAAACGCCGTAATTAAGCTCGTAGTGTAGCCGCAAATTCCAGCATGCGGTTTAACGGCAGCAATGCGCCTTCTCGCAGCGCGGCATCAACATGTATCTCATGAGCCACACCCCCCTGCTCAAGTCCCTCAGCAATCGCTTTAAGGCCGTTCATTGCCATCCACGGACAGTGCGCACAGCTACGACACGTTGCACCTTCACCCGCTGTCGGGGCTTCAAGCAGCTCTTTATCCGGAACAGCTTGCTGCATTTTGTAAAAAATACCCCGATCGGTCGCCACAATCAGTTGCTTGTGCGGTAACGATTTAGCGGCGCTGATTAGCTGGCTGGTTGATCCCACTGCATCAGCCATATCAACGATAGACTGGGGAGATTCAGGGTGCACAAGTACGGCAGCGTCAGGATACAGCCCTTTCATGCGTGTTAATGCCTGGGTTTTAAATTCATCATGAACGATACAGGCACCCTGCCAGCAGAGAACATCCGCCCCGGTCTGTTTTTGTACGTAATTACCCAGGTGCTTGTCAGGAGCCCAAATGATTTTTTCCCCCAAGCTATCAAGGTGTTCAATCAGTTCGACGGCAATACTGGACGTCACGACCCAGTCCGCACGTGCTTTAACGGCGGCTGAAGTGTTGGCGTAAACCACGACAGTGCGATCCGGATGCGCATCGCAAAATGCGCTAAACGACTCAATCGGGCACCCCAGATCTAGTGAGCATTCAGCCTGTAAGGTTGGCATCAGTATGGTTTTTTCCGGGCTCAGAATTTTGGCTGTTTCGCCCATAAACCGGACTCCCGCAACCAGCAACGTAGAGGCCGGATGTTTTGATCCGAACCGCGCCATCTCCAGCGAGTCAGAGATACAGCCTCCGGTTTCTTCGGCCAACTGCTGTATTTCAGGATCGGTGTAATAGTGCGCAACCATGACGGCATCACGCTCTTTCAGCAGACGTTTAATTTTCTCTCGATAAAATTGCTTTTCATCCACACTCAACGGCGCAGGTTTTGGCGGAAACGGGTAGATTGCTGCTTCAGGATCAAACATCACGCTCATCTTGCTTTCTCGTTTTACTGGCTTAACGAAATAACCGAGTAGAAGCGTGACATACGCTATATTCGGTTAGAATTGTTTTGTATGCTAAACAAGATAGCGGATTGGTGTCGAAAAGTCACAAGAATTGCGAGTGATGAATGCCGGATGGCGACTGGCGTCTTATCCGGCCTACATGAGTCGTGTCGTCAGTAGGCCTGATAAGCGAAGCGCATCAGGCAAGCAGATTCGAATCTTATAAATCGCAGATAGCAAAAAGGCGCCGCCAGCGCCCTCTTTTACACTGGTGGGGCGTGCAGGATGACTCGCTTCGCTCGCCCTCCGGGCCGTCGCCGTAAACGGCTCCGTTGTCTCACTACGTGAGACCCGAACCTGCTGCAGGTTCGAATCGTTAATTCTGTGCATAGCAAAAAGGCGCCTTTAGGGCGCCTTTTTACACTGGTGGGGCGTGCAGGATTCGAACCTGCGACCAATTGATTAAAAGTCAACTGCTCTACCAACTGAGCTAACGCCCCCATATGGGGTTTACTGCTTCAATTATTCAGGATGGTGGGTCGTGCAGGATTCGAACCTGCGACCAATTGATTAAAAGTCAACTGCTCTACCAACTGAGCTAACGACCCGCTCGGATGTCGCCTGAAAAATTTTTTACTCGACACCAATATAAGAATTGGTGGGGCGTGCAGGATTCGAACCTGCGACCAATTGATTAAAAGTCAACTGCTCTACCAACTGAGCTAACGCCCCGAGTGGTGGGTGATGACGGGATCGAACCGCCGACCCCCTCCTTGTAAGGGAGGTGCTCTCCCAGCTGAGCTAATCACCCGTTACTGCGCTGGATACTGCATTAAGTGGTGGGTCGTGCAGGATTCGAACCTGCGACCAATTGATTAAAAGTCAACTGCTCTACCAACTGAGCTAACGACCCACTTTTGCGCTGCTTTTGGTTTGTTTGATATCCCTTGGCAACGGCGGCATATATTACTGATTTCAGATTTTAGCGCAACAAAAATTTCGATGTAAATTACTCAACTGCTTAGGAATCACACGACGCGACCAGAAATAACACGATTTCTGGTCGCATGGTGTGCATTACATCGCGCCAAGACGTTTTTGCGCTTGTTTCGCGCCATCAGTACCAGGGTATTTAGTGATAACCTGCTGATAAACGGCTTTCGCTTTTGCTGTGTCACCTTTGTCCTGCATGATGACGCCGACTTTATACATCGCGTCTGCAGCCTTCGGTGATTTTGGGAAGTTTTTAACTACGGATGCAAAATAGAACGCTGCATCATCTTTTTTACCCTTGTTGTAATTCAACTGACCGAGCCAGTAATTCGCATTTGGCAGGTAAGTAGAATCCGGGTACTTTTTGATGAAGTTCTGAAATGCAACGATCGCATCATCCTGACGGGATTTATCCTGTACCAGAGCGATTGCCGCATTGTAATCAGTATTCGCATCGCCAGTTTGCGCCGGAGCGCCTGACGAGGCTGCAGCACCCGCATCGGGTGCTGGGGTTGCCGCCCCACTCTGATCACCAGCCGCAGATTGCGCCGCAGGCGCGCTACCGCTGCCGAGATTATTCATCTGCAGCAATATCTGTTTTTGGCGTTCAACAACTTGATTCAGCTGGTACTGACTTTCCTGAATTTGACCACGCAGGGCATCAATATCGGACTGATTATCGGAGAGTTGTTGCTGGAGTTGGGTTAAAAGCTGACTGTGAGCGTTAGAAATACGCTCGAGTTGAGTGACGCGGTCTTCGACCGAGCCAGAGCCGACACTACTGATTGGCGCCTGAGCAAAAGCGGCCCAGGGGGCCGCTATGCCAACCAGTAACGACAGACTCAACAGGTGATGTCTGAAGTTACTGCTCATGCAATTCTCTTAGTAAACCAGTACGGCGCGACGGTTTTTGGCGTAAGCCGCTTCGTCATGACCCAGTACTGCAGGTTTTTCTTTACCGTAAGAAACGATGGAGATCTGGTCCGCAGAAACGCCTTTACCCTGCAGGTACATCTTAACGGCGTTAGCACGACGTTCACCCAGGGAGATGTTGTACTCAGGAGTACCACGTTCGTCCGCATGACCTTCTACGGTGACTTTGTAAGACGGGTTGCTACGCAGGAAGTTAGCGTGCGCATCCAGCATTGCAGCGAAGTCAGAACGGATATCGTACTTATCCAGATCGAAGTAAACGATGTTGTTCTGCTGCAGTTGTTGCATCTGCAGACGCGCTTGCTCTTCGGAGGACATGTTGCCGCTACCGTTTGCATCCATACCAGTGCCGGCACCCAGCATGCCTTCGCTGCCGTCATTGCTGGCGTTCTTGTTAGAAGAACATGCCGCAATAGCCATAACAGGCAGAGCAATCATCAGCCCTTTCAGCACTTTGTTCAGTTGCATTTCAATGATTCCTTTATTAATCAATTATTTATTATCACAGATACGGCGACCAGGCAGGGAATTTAACCTGTCCATCAGTTGCCGGAAGACGCGCTTTGAAACGCCCATCTGTAGAAACCAAATTCAGCACGGATCCCATCCCCTGAGAAGAGCTGTAGATTACCATAGTGCCGTTAGGTGCCAGACTTGGCGTTTCGTCCAGGAACGTTGACGACAGAACTTGTACGCCACCCGCTACCAGATCTTGTTTGGCAATGTGCTGCTGACCATTCGCCGAGCTTACCATTACCATAAACTTACCGTCGCTGCTGACATCAGCATCCTGGTTTTGCGAACCTTCCCAGGTAATACGCTGCGGAGCACCGCCGTTGACGTTAACTTTATACACCTGCGGACGACCGGCCTGGTCAGACGTAAAGGCCAGGTTTTGGCTGTCCGGGAACCAGGTAGGTTCCGTGTTGTTGCTACGACCATCAGTGACCTGACGGATCTGACCGGAACCGATGTCCATAACGTACAGGTTCAGGCTACCGGTTTTAGACAGGGCAAACGCCAGTTTGCTGCCATCCGGAGAAAACGCAGGTGCACCGTTGTGACGCGGGAACGAAGCAACCTGACGCACTGCGCCGTTGGACAACGTCTGAATAACCAGCGCTGAACGACCGCTTTCGAAGGTAACGTAGGCCAGTTTAGAACCGTCCGGAGACCACGCCGGAGACATCAACGGCTGCGGAGAGCGGTGAACGACAAACTGGTTGTAACCATCGTAGTCAGACACACGTAATTCGTACGGGAACTGACCACCGTTCGTCTGAACAACATACGCGATACGGGTACGGAATGCGCCCTTAATACCGGTCAGTTTTTCAAATACTTCGTCACTTGCAGTATGCCCCGCATAACGCAGCCACTGCTTGTTCACTTTATAGGTGTTCTGTGCCAGTACGGTACCTGGTGCGCCACCGGTATCAACCAGTTGATATGCAACGCTATAGGAACCATCCGGGTTTGGCGTAACCTGGCCTACCACGACGGCATCAATACCCAGAGCGGACCATGCAGCAGGCTGAACTTCAGCTGCAGTCCCCGGCTGCTGAGGCAGACGAGATCTGTCTAGTGGGTTAAATTTACCGCTGTTACGCAGGTCAGCACCTACGATACCACCGATATCTTCAGGTGCAGCGCCCGGCCCTGCCCACTGGAACGGGACAACACCAATCGGGCGTGCCGAGTCTACCCCTTGGGTGATCTCGATACGTACTTCTGCATGCAGCACTGCTGCCCACAGCATCAGAAAACCAAATGCTACTCGTAATGCCTGCTTCATCATATCTCCCTTATCTGGACGGAACGCCCACGATAATTTAGCAGAATGTTAACAAACTCAAATACACAAAACTACCAGAACTCTGTCTCAACCTTAGACCGTTTCCCCTGAATTCTCAGGGGGCGTTATTACAGTTTAAAGTCCAGTTTGGCATCTTTTACTTTTTCATAAACAGCCTGGCTAGGCGGTTTAGGAATTCTGGCTGTTTTCGCAGCCGTCAGCGCAGCCTGGCACAATGCCGGATCACCACCCTCTTCGGTCACATCCAGTAACAGACCATCGGGCGCTAACTTGATATGTAATACGCAAGATTTCCCTGCATATAAATCGGCACCATACAAACGGCTCTGGATTGCATTACGAATTTGAGATGCGTAAGCACTGATATCAGCACCAGATGCACCGCCATTTGCACCACTTGTACCACTATCTTTTGCCGGTTGGCCGTTTCCTTTCGCCCCACCGCCTGATTTCGGCGCATTCTTACCGGAGCTTAAGTCACCTAATAAGTCGTCAACACCCGAAGCGGCAGCAGCTTTTTCAGCGGCCGCTTTTTTCGCAGCGGCGGCTTTATCGGCTGCTGCTTTCTTATCGGCAGCGGCTTTCTCTGCAGCAGCTTTTTTATCTGCAGCGGCTTTTTCGGCGGCGGCTTTCTTCTCTGCAGCCGCTTTTTCAGCAGCGGCAGCTTTCGCGGCAGCCGCTTTTTCGGCAGCAGCAGCGGCTTTCTCAGCGGCAGCTTTTTCAGCCGCAGCTTGTTTAGCGGCTTCAGCCTGCGCTTTCTTCGCGGCGTCTGCGGCGGCCTTGGCAGCCTGCGCCTCAGCAACCTTCTTAGCATCGGCAGCCGCTTTTGCAGCTTCAGCCTCAGCTTTCTTCTGGGCATCAGCAGCGGCTTTCTTCGCAGCATCTGCCGCTTGTTTCGCCTGAGCATCTGCTTTGGCTTTCGCGTCTGCTGCAGCCTTCGCCGCAGCTTCTTCAGCCTGCTTCTGTTGCTCCTGTGCTTTCGCCGCAGCGGCTTCAGCCTGTTTCTGCTGTTCCGCCTGCTCGCGCACTTTTTCCTGCGCCGCTAAACGTTCTTTCTCCAGCTGTTTCAGACGCTCTTGCTCTGCCGCCTGCTTCTCACGAAGCTCCTCGGCCTGCTGCTGCGCCTGTTTCTCACGCTGTTCTTCTGCACGTTTCGCACTTGCCTGCTGTTGCTGCTGCCTGTCGTACTGTTGAACAACAGCACCAGGATCGACCATAACGGCGTCGATGGACGAGCCACCACCACCGCCGGCTGAAGCATCAATGTGCTCATCGAACGAACTCCAGATCAGTGCCGCAAATAAAATGACATGCAGCACCGCTGAAATAATTATCGCCCTTTTGAGCTTGTCGTTTTGTTCGGTTGCCTTTGACACTCTCGGTTCCCAAAAAACTGTTCGCCTGTTACGCGCTATCTTTCAAGCCAGGAATACGCAGACATCAGATTGGCTGCGTCATTAAGCCAACCGATTTCACGCCTGCACTGTGTAACAAGTTCAGCGCTTTAATTATTTCATCATAAGGCACGTCTTTCGCACCACCGATTAAAAAGACCGTTTTCGGGTTGGCCTGCAGACGGCTCTTCGCTTCTGCGATAACCTGCTCTGGTGGTAGTTGATCCATCCTGTCTTTTTCAACCACCACGCTGTATTGTCCAACACCGGAAACTTCAATAATGACCGGAGGTTCGTCGTTGCTACTAACGGCTTGCGACTCAGTCGCATCCGGCAGGTCGACTTCCACGCTCTGTGTAATGATTGGCGCTGTTGCCATAAAGATCAGCAGCAGAACCAGCAGTACGTCGAGCAACGGTACAATATTGATTTCGGACTTGAGTTCGCGACGACCTCGTCCACGCGTTCTGGCCATGGTTTACCCCTTGTTGCTCTCGCTAACGGTAAACGCCTGGCGGTGCAGAATCGCGGTGAACTCTTCCATAAAGTTGTCGTAATTCAGTTCCAGCTTGTTCACGCGCTGATTCAGTCGGTTGTAAGCCATAACCGCCGGGATTGCCGCAAACAGGCCAATGGCTGTTGCAATCAACGCTTCCGCGATACCCGGTGCAACCATTTGCAGGGTTGCCTGTTTTACCGCGCCCAGCGCGATAAATGCGTGCATGATCCCCCAAACGGTACCGAACAGACCAATGTATGGGCTGATGGAGCCGACGGTTCCCAGGAACGGAATATGCGTTTCCAGCGTTTCCAGTTCGCGGTTCATAGAGATACGCATCGCACGGGATGCCCCCTCAACAACCGCTTCCGGCGCGTGGCTATTTGCCCGATGCAGGCGCGCAAATTCTTTGAATCCACTGTAGAAAATTTGTTCCGAACCGGCCAGATTATCCCGGCGCCCCTGGCTTTCCTGGTACAAACGCGATAATTCGATACCAGACCAAAACTTATCTTCAAACGCTTCTGCTTCACGTGAGGCGGCATTCAAAATACGGGTCCGCTGGATGATAATGGCCCAGGATGCGATTGAGAAACCAATCAAAATCAACATGATAAGTTTAACCAGAAGGCTTGCCTTCAGGAACAAATCAAGGATATTCATGTCAGTCACTGCTTAAACTCCGCGACAATAGACTTGGGAAGCGCACGAGGCTTCATTTTGAGTGGATCAACGCAAACAATCAGAACTTCGGCTTCATTCAGCACGACGTTCTCTGCGTTGACAATGCGTTGCGTGAAAACCAATGAGGTGCCACGCATTGACGTAATTTCGGTTTGGACTTCGAGCATATCGTCGAGCCGGGCTGGCGCAAAATATTCCAGGGTCATCTTGCGCACCACAAAGGCTACACGTTCTGCCAACAGCACCTGCTGACTGAAGTGATGATGACGCAGCATCTCTGTGCGTGCTCGCTCATAAAAAGCAACATAGCTGGCGTGGTAAACCACCCCACCGGCATCGGTGTCTTCATAATAGACACGAACCGGCCATCGAAATATATACTTATTCATTCTTACTGCCTCTTTGTTGGCTTCGTCCACTCACACCAGCCGCTTATCTTTGTAAACGCCTGGTGACTCGCGTTCTTGCCGCCGCGATGCATCAAGAATGTCGTTGTATATCGCGCTGTCTTCACTGTACATCCCGGTAGTGCTTTCAAACTTCGCTACTATACGCGCGGGAATGATGCTTTGGAATGGGGGAAAGTAAACGGAGAGTAAAAAATTATGGGCTTATGCAAGCCCATAAATATTTAAGGATGTTTCTTATTCAAAAGAAGAAGAAAATAAGACCAACAACGAGGACGATATCTGCGATCAGCGGGCAGAAGATGCCCTGCCAGTGCACCGCACGAGGACGAAATCCAACGCCATGAATGATGCCAGTGCAGACAGCCCACATCAGCAGGAAGCCATGCCAGATCTCAAGCTCACTGGTTTTGGCCGCGAAACGTGACGGATCCCAGAATATGCAACCAGCCAACACGATTGCCAGCACAAAGGAAAGCGCCCGCAAGGGGCGCTTATCCATCGCGTTGTATACCATCGCGATAATGTTGGTCATCAACTTTCTTCTTGTCCGGCTTTGCCTGATTCAACGTGCTCAAGCGCCAGTGCTGTGATTATCCCAAATGCACAGGCAAGAAGCGTTCCCAAAATCCATGCGAAATACCACATTTTTAGCTCCTTACTTAGTACAGAGAGTGGGTGTTGCTTTCAATATCTTCTTTAGTGATGCGACCGAACATCTTCCAGTAACACCAGCTGGTGTAGAGCAGAATAATCGGTACAAACACCGCCGCAACCCAGGTCATTAGGTTCAATGTTCTCTGGCTGGAGGTGGCATCCCACATGGTCAGACTTGCGTTCATCATGGTGCTGGACGGCATCACAAACGGGAACATTGCGATACCGGCAGTCAGGATGATGCAGGCTAACGTCAGTGAGGAGAAGATGAACGCCCAGGCCCCTTTCTCCATACGAGAAGTCAGAATGGTCAGCAGCGGCAGAACCACGCCCAACGCAGGAACCAGCCACAGGATAGGTGCATTGTTAAAGTTCACCATCCAGGCGCCCGCTTCACGCACCACTTCTTTGGTCATCGGGTTAGAGGCCGCGTGGTGATCCAGTGCGGAAGTCACCACATAACCATCAATCCCGTAAATAACCCAAACACCGGCCAGTGCGAAGCAAACCAGAGTCACCAGCGCCGCAACCTGTGAGGTGGTACGAGCACGCAGGTGTAGTTCACCTACGGTACGCATCTGCAGATAGGTTGCGCCCTGAGTGATGATCATCCCTACGCTCACAATCCCTGCCAGCAGACCAAACGGATTCAGCAACTGGAAGAAGTTACCGGTGTAGTACAAACGCATGTACTCATCCATGTGGAACGGAACACCTTGCAGCAGGTTGCCAAACGCAACGCCGATAACCAGCGGCGGAACGAAGCTACCAATGAAGATGCCCCAGTCCCACATGTTGCGCCAGCGCATATCTTCAATCTTGGATCGGTAATCGAAACCGACCGGACGGAAGAACAATGACGCCAGTACCAGGATCATCGCCACGTAGAAACCGGAGAACGCAGCAGCGTACACCATCGGCCATGCAGCGAACAATGCGCCACCCGCGGTGATAAGCCATACCTGGTTACCGTCCCAGTGCGGGGCGATGGAGTTAATCATAATTCGACGCTCGGTATCATTACGACCGAGGAAACGGGTGAGCATGCCCACCCCCATGTCGAAGCCATCAGTGACCGCAAAACCAATCAGCAGAATGCCAACCAGCAGCCACCAGATAAAACGCAATACTTCATAATCGATCATTTGACGACTCCTGTCTTAGCGTACCGGCTGAGTAGTCACAGTAGACTGCTCGTAGTGATAACGACCGGTTTTCAGGCTACTCGGCCCAAGGCGTGCGAACTTGAACATCAGGTACAGTTCAGCCACCAGGAACAGGGTATACAGGCCGCAAATCAACAGCATCGAGAAGATGAGATCACCCGCAGTCAGCGAAGAGTTCGCCACGGCTGTCGGTAACACTTCACCTATCGCCCACGGTTGACGGCCATATTCTGCGACAAACCAGCCAGATTCAATGGCAATCCACGGCAGCGGAATCGCATACAGCGCTGTACGCAGCAGCCATTTTTTCTCGCCGATACGATTACGAATCACGGTCCAGAAGGACACAGCAATGATAGCCAGCATCAGGATGCCGCACGCCACCATAATACGGAATGCGAAGTACAGTGGCGCAACACGAGGGATAGAGTCTTTCGTGGCTTGCTGGATTTGCGCTTCAGTCGCATCAGTCACTTTATCTGTATAACGTTTCAGCAGCAGACCATATCCCAGATCTTTCTTCATGCTGTTGAACTGGTCGCGAACAGCCTGATCGGTAGAGCCTGCGCGCAGTTCTTCCAGCAGCTGATACGCTTTCATCCCGTTACGGATACGCTCTTCGTGCTGCACCATCAGATCTTTCAGACCAATGACCGGTGTATCAACAGAGCGGGTAGCGATGATGCCCAACGCATAAGGAATTTGAATCGCAAAATGGTTTTCCTGCGCATCCTGGTCCGGAATACCGAACAGCGTAAAGGATGCCGGTGCAGGTTGAGTTTCCCACTCGGCTTCAATAGCAGCAAGTTTGGTTTTCTGCACGTCGCCCATTTCGTAACCAGATTCATCACCCAGAACGATAACAGACAGAATGGCAGCCATACCAAAGCTGGCAGCGATAGCAAAAGAACGTTTAGCAAACGCGAAGTCACGGCCGCGCAGCATATAGTAGGAGCTGATACCCAGAACGAACATCGCGCCACAAACATAACCAGAAGCCACAGTGTGAACAAATTTCACCTGAGCAACCGGGTTGAGCACCAGTTCAGAGAAGCTCAGCATCTCCATACGCATGGTTTCAAAGTTGAAATCCGCAGCGATTGGGTTTTGCATCCAGCCGTTCGCAACCAGAATCCACAGTGCGGACAGGTTAGAACCCAGCGCCACCAGCCAGGTGACACACATATGCTGGACTTTACCCAAACGGTCCCAGCCGAAGAAGAACAGACCTACAAAGGTGGATTCGAGGAAGAAGGCCATCAAACCTTCAATCGCCAGCGGTGCACCGAAAATATCCCCGACATAGTGGGAATAGTAAGACCAGTTAGTCCCGAACTGGAACTCCATGGTCAGACCGGTTGCCACACCCAGAGCGAAGTTGATACCAAACAACTTGCCCCAGAACTTGGTCATATCTTTATAAATCTGTTTGCCGGAAAGGACGTAGACCGTTTCCATGATGGCCAACAAGAACGCCATACCGAGCGTCAGTGGCACAAACAGGAAGTGGTACATCGCGGTCAAGGCAAACTGTAAGCGCGACAGTTCGACTATATCTAACATCATGACTCCTTGCTCATCGCATGAAGACTCCGAGAGTGAACCCCGTTAGAAAGGGTCACACGCATGCCCCAATACAAATTTATTTGCTTCCTTCCCCCGCTGCTCTTTCTTCTCATTTGAAGAAAGGACAATGATGAAAAGTTACAAACATGTTAATAAAACACTCAAATTGATCCCGCAATTATATTACGCCGTAAAATCCTTACAATAAACAGGTTTTTATCGAGGTAAATTTGCATTTTTCGATAGTGATCAATTTATAGCTAATTTATCACTTTCAGACCAATTTGATCTGCAGCAATTTAACCTCATTTGGTGAGGTTTACCAAGTTTTAAACATTGATTTAAATCAATTTTCAATTTTAATGTTAATAGTGTTTATCGCTAGTGCGACTAGTGAACACCATGTTAACGATATGTTTTTCAATGAGTAATTGCCGTTACTACAAATGATAGGATATTTATTTAAATCTACACGATCTTTTAACCAGTCGGCGGGACAAAATTATGGACAGATAAAGAGTCACTATTGCTGGGTAGCTCACAGTTTTTTGTTTAGCAAGTCCTGCAATCATTATTTAATACAAATTATTCATTTTAATTTTACTTATAATTAACACCACAATGTAACTATCTCAACTGGAAGCGAAGCGGCAAACATTGACCGGTGCCCTGAGGCTTGGCGATCGCCCAGCAGAGACTCGCCGTTTCGCTTAAATCATCACTGCAAGTTATCACTCCCACCACAACATCGCTTCTACGCCAAAGAATAACTATATTACGAACAATTCATTATCATTTTTATCTTAAATTTAACAAAAAATATTTACGGCATATAAGATTAATAAATAAAAAACCGTTATGTCGTTCACAAGTTATTTAGCGAATATCATTTTTGAAATTATTAAAAACACCCCAGATAAAGCCCGCCACACAAAATAAGATTTCGATCACAAACATGGCAAGTTGTTTATTACTAAATTCGCTAATAAATAAAATAACCAATAGAAACTATTTTATAACATACTGATTTAAATAGATTTTTATGAAATCGAAATATAACAATCATTTTATGCAGGATATTTTGAAAATAGATCAATTGCTTCCTTTTTCGCTTCCACAGAAACTCCAACCCTATTAAGAGGTTGTCACAATCCATGTTCTAAATATTAGAAATATTCTTTACTTATTGACCATCAGCCCTACAGAGGATTACCCATGAAGAAATCTACACTTGTTATTGGCGTCATCGGTGCTGACTGCCATGCAGTAGGCAATAAAGTTCTGGATCGCGTTTTTACTGCTCATGATTTTCACGTAATCAACCTCGGGGTGATGGTGAGCCAGGATGAATATATTGATGCCGCAATTGAAACAGGCGCCGATGCCATCGTGGTGTCCTCCATCTACGGCCACGGCGACATTGACTGCCTCGGCTTGCGTGAGCGTTGCATTGAACGCGGCCTCGGCGACATTCTGCTGTATGTCGGCGGTAACCTTGTCGTGGGCAAACACGATTTTGCCGATGTCGAAGTGAAGTTTAAAGAAATGGGCTTCAACCGCGTTTTCGCCCCCAGCCACGACCTGGAAGATGTCTGCTCGCTTATCACTAACGATATTCACCAACACAATGGCCTCGAACAGCGTTGCCTGGAAGAGGCCATCTGATGCAAACAGTTTCTGTCGATATCGGCTCGACATGGACCAAGGCAGCCCTCTTCGCACAGGAAGGAGAGGTGTTAACGCTGGTCAATCATGTCCTGACCCCAACCACCACACATCATCTGGCAGACGGTTTTTTTGCCAGCCTGAATCAGGTGCTGAATGTTGCCGATGCTCGCCCGTTACTGAAAAGTGGTGAAGTGCAGTTGAAGTACTCCTCCTCAGCCAAAGGTGGACTCGCCGTTGCAGCAATGGGGCTGGTGCCTTCCATTACGCTGGAATCGGCGAAAGTTACCGCTCACTCGGCAGGAGCGAAAATCGCGCAATATTATTCGTACAAGCTGAACCGTCATGACATCCAGGAGCTGGAATCCGTCCCGCCAGATATCCTGTTGTTTACAGGGGGTACAGATGGCGGTGAAGAAAGCTATGGATTGGCCAATGCGCGTGCACTGGCGAATTCGAAGCTTGATTGCGCCATCATCTATGCCGGAAACCGTGATATTCAGGACGAAATACAAACGATTCTAGGTCACAAAGATCTGACCACGGTAGACAACATCCTGCCGGATCTCGATCACCCGAATCCGTTTGCCGCTCGTCAGGCCATTTGCGATGTGTTCTTGTCACGCATCGTAAAAGGTAAAGGTCTTGACGTCATCGTGGGTGAAACAGGCGAAGACCCCATGCCGACGCCGTGGACGGTGTATGAACTGGTAAAAGCAATTAGCGATTACGACAGCGCATGGAAGGAATTCATGCTGATCGATATGGGTGGCGCCACCACGGATGTCTATTCAGCCAGCGCGAATACCCTCTCCCCCGATACTGTCCTGCATGGTGTCCCTGAACCTTTCGTCAAACGTACCGTTGAAGGTGATTTGGGCATGCGCGTTTCCGCCGTCGTGGTGGGAGAAAGCACGCAGGATATGGTGAAAGTTGTTTTCGCCCAACAGCCACAACGTGAGGAGGCGTTTTATCGCTACCTGCGCCATCTGGTTGGGCAGCCGGACTACCTGCCGGTCAACGAGGAAGAGAAATATTTCGACACTCTGTTAGCCGGTTTGTGCGTGGGCTATGCCACTGAGCGCCACGCGGGCACTAAGAAGCAGGTTTGCACCTGCGTCGGTAACGTGGATTTACAGATGGGTCGCGATCTCACCACCGTACGGAAAGTTGTCGGTTCAGGTGGATGGCTCTCTCGCGCCAGCCAGTTCGATATTCATAACTGGCTCAAATACCGGGAGCTGGACGACCAGGGTAAAAGAATTCTGTTACCGAATCAGTTTGAGTATTACCGCGATTCATATGGCCTGCTCCCTCTACTGGCAAACGTCGCCAGGCTGTACCCGCAAGCCGCTGCTCGCACCAGCATTCAGTGTTTAACCCTACAAAACTAAAGGCAGCTACGAATGGAACTTCGAAATAAAAAATTGACCCACGACGAATTCATGACCGAAAGGCATCAGGTATTGCAAACCTGGGAAACCGGCAAAGACGTTGAGAACTTCGAAGATGGCGTGAAGTACCAGCAATCAATTCCAGATTCAAAACGCTTCTCCCTCGCGCTGTTGAAGGCCGACCAGGAAGGTAAAACGCTGAGCCAACCGCGTGCGGGCGTCGCACTCATGGATGAGCACATTGAGCTGCTTAAAACATTGCAGGAAGAATGTGACCTCCTGCCAAGTACAATCGATGCCTATACCCGTCTGAACCGCTATGAAGAAGCGGCTGTCGGGATCCAAAAATCTATCGAGGCGGGCACCTCCAAACTGAATGGTTTACCCGTCGTCAATCATGGGGTTGCTGCCTGCCGCCGTATGACTGAGTCGCTGGAAAAACCAATCCAGGTCCGCCACGGTACGCCAGATGCACGTCTGCTGGCAGAAATCGCCATGGCCAGTGGCTTTACCAGCTACGAAGGGGGCGGTATCTCCTACAACATCCCTTACGCCAAACGCGTCACCCTGGAAAAATCCATTCGTGACTGGCAGTACTGCGATCGCCTGATGGGACTGTACGAAGAAAATGGTATTCGCATCAACCGTGAACCGTTTGGTCCGTTGACCGGCACCCTGATCCCGCCGTTTATGTCCCACTCGGTGGCGATTATCGAAGGTCTGCTGGCACTGGAACAAGGCGTGAAGTCCATTACCGTCGGTTACGGCCAGGTCGGTAGTTTGACGCAGGATATCGCCGCCATTCAGGCACTGCGCGAACTGTCCCACGAATACTTCCATAACCACGGCTTCGATGATTATGAGCTGAGTACCGTATTCCACCAGTGGATGGGCGGATTCCCGGAAGATGAAGCAAAAGCCTTCTCCGTTATCGCCTGGGGCGCTGCGGTTGCTGGCATGTCCGGTGCCACAAAAGTCATTACCAAGAGCCCGCATGAAGCCTTCGGCATCCCAACCGCCGCGGCTAATGCTCAGGGTCTTAAAGCGTCACGCCAGATGCTTAACATGGTTAGCGACCAGAAATTCCCACAGTGCGCTGCCGTGGAACAGGAAGTCGAACTGATTAAGAGTGAAGTCCGCGCAGTACTGAAAAAAGTCTTCGAGCTGGGTAATGGCGACATTGCACGCGGTACGGTACTGGCTTTTGAAGCCGGTGTTCTGGATGTCCCCTTCGCCCCAGCCGCTTGCAACGCAGGCAAAATTCTGCCGGTGCGCGATAACACAGGTGCTATCCGTATTCTCGAAGCCGGTGCAGTTCCACTGCCGAAAGACATTCTCGCGCTGCACCACGACTACGTCTCAGAGCGCGCACATTTTGAAGGTCGCAAACCTTCTTTCCAGATGGTCATTGATGACATCAACGCCGTATCCCACAGTAAATTAATAGGAAGACCATAATGAAAATCAAACAGGCCCTTTTCACCGCTGGCTACTCCTCATTTTATTTTGACGATCAGCAGGCCATCAAAAACGGCGCAGGTCATGACGGCTTTATCTATACCGGCGATCCGGTAACGCCAGGCTTTACCTCCGTGCGTCAGGCTGGTGAATGCGTATCCGTCCAGCTGGTTCTGGAAAACGGCGCGGTCGCAGTGGGTGATTGCGCTGCGGTGCAATATTCAGGTGCCGGCGGCCGTGATCCGCTGTTCCTGGCTGAGAACTTCATTCCATTCCTCAACGATCACATCAAACCGCTGCTGGAAGGTCGTGACGTTGATGCATTCCTGCCGAATGCCCGTTTCTTTGACCAACTGCGTATTGACGGCCACCTGCTGCATACCGCCGTTCGTTATGGTCTGTCTCAGGCACTGCTTGACGCGGCGGCACTGGCCACCGGTCGTCTGAAAACTGAAGTGGTATGCGACGAGTGGCAACTGCCGTGCGTACCAGAAGCCATTCCATTATTTGGTCAGAGTGGTGACGACCGCTATATCGCCGTCGACAAAATGATCCTCAAAGGTGTGGATGTCCTGCCGCATGCACTGATCAATAACGTTGAAGAGAAGCTGGGCTTTAAAGGCGAAAAACTGCGTGAGTATGTGCGTTGGCTGTCTGACCGTATCTTAAGCCTGCGCACCAGCGAGCGTTATCACCCGACGCTGCATATCGATGTGTACGGCACGATCGGCCTGATTTTTGATATGGACCCGGTGCGTTGCGCCGAATACATCGCCAGCCTGGAAGCCGAAGCGCAAGGCCTGCCGCTGTACATTGAAGGTCCGGTTGATGCCGGCAACAAACCGGATCAGATCCGCATGTTGACCGCCATCACCAAAGAGCTGACCCGTCTGGGCTCCGGCGTGAAAATCGTGGCTGATGAATGGTGTAACACCTACCAGGACATCGTGGACTTCACCGACGCGGGCAGCTGCCACATGGTGCAGATCAAAACCCCGGACCTGGGCGGTATTCACAACATCGTTGATGCGGTGCTGTATTGCAACAAACACGCCATGGAAGCCTATCAGGGCGGTACCTGTAACGAAACCGAGATCAGTGCTCGCACCTGTGTCCACGTCGCACTGGCCGCACGCCCAATGCGCATGCTGGTAAAACCGGGTATGGGATTCGATGAAGGTCTCAACATCGTGTTTAACGAAATGAACCGCACCATCGCGCTGTTGCAAACTAAGGATTAAGAGATGGCACGCACATTTAAGATCTTATCGCCTACGGCTATCCTGGGTTATGGCTTCCCGGAAGAGAGTTTTCGTAAAGCCATGGAAGAGTCACCGGATCTTATTGCTGTTGACGCAGGTTCCTCCGATCCTGGCCCCCACTACCTGGGGGCAGGTAAACCCTTCACTGACAGGGCTGGGGTAAAACGCGATCTGCGCTATATGATCGTGGCGGGCGTTAAGAACAACATCCCTGTGGTTATCGGCACCGCCGGTGGTTCCGGTGCTGCTCCGCATTTGGAGTGGTGCCGCCAGATAATCCATGAGATTGCCCAGGAAGAAAAACTGTCTTTCTCCATGGCGCTGATTCCGTCTGATGTTGATAAAGACGTGGTTCACCAGGCGCTGGATAACGGCAAAATCACCGCGCTGGATTTCGTGCCTGAGTTAACGCACGAAGCCATCGAAGACAGCACCTACATCGTCGCGCAGATGGGGGTCGAACCTTTCCAGCGTGCACTGAAAGCGGGTGCACAGGTTGTTCTGGGCGGACGCGCTTACGATCCAGCCTGCTTCGCGGCGCTGCCGATTATGCAAGGCTTTGATGAAGGTCTGGCGCTGCACTGCGGTAAGATCCTTGAGTGTGCTGCCATTGCAGCAACCCCTGGCTCCGGCTCGGATTGCGCAATGGGGATCATCGACGACAACGGCTTTACGCTGAAGGCGTTCAATCCAAAGCGTAAGTTCACCGAAACCTCCGCTGCGGCGCATACCTTGTACGAGAAGTCCGACCCGTACTTCCTGCCGGGACCAGGCGGCGTACTGAACCTGAAGGCATGTACTTTCACCGCGGTTAACGAAGGTGAAGTGTATGTCAGCGGTTCGCGTCATGAAGAAACGCCGTATGCACTGAAACTGGAAGGCGCACGTCAGGTTGGCTTCCGCTGCCTGACTATCGCCGGGACGCGCGACCCGATAATGATTGCCGGTATCGACACCATTCTCGAAGAAGTACAGGCAAGCGTGGCACGTAACCTCTCACTGAATGATGACAGTATCCGCATGACGTTCCACCTTTACGGTAAGAATGGCGTGATGGGTAATCATGAACCGATGAAAACCGCCGGTCATGAACTGGGGATTTTACTGGACGTTGTCGCGCCAACGCAGGATATCGCCAACAGCGTTTGCTCGCTGGTGCGCTCTACCCTACTGCACTACGGCTATGAAAATCGTATTGCGACCGCGGGCAACCTCGCTTTCCCATTCTCGCCATCTGATATTCAGAGTGGGCCGGTGTATGAGTTCTCGATCTATCACCTGATTGAAGCCAGCGATGCACTGCGGTTTGATTTCCACATTGAGCAGGTGACGCCAGAAGGAGTTCAGGCATGAAACAATCAATTTGTTCACTGGCGCAGGTCATTCGCTCCAAAAATGCCGGACCGTACGAACTGGTTTTAGATATTTTGTTTAAAACCCGGGAAGACTATCAGCGGGTAAAGCGTTCGGAGCAATTAACTCCGCAACTTATTGCTGGGTTATATAATGTTGAACCTGATTTTATTCACAATATTGTCTGGTTTGATCCCGCTAACGCAGTAAAAATTGTCATGCCGCGCGATATTATTTCCGGCAATGTCGGTGACAATGATGTTTATGGCGCGCAGCAACACGCACCATTATTAAGTATTGAATTCGATCTGTAACAAAAAAACACAATAACAGCCATTGGAGCACAGAGTTCAGCGGTATCACAGTGCTTCGAATATTCATGCGGTTGGTCACAACAGGCGTGCGTCTGAGCTGCTGTCCGGGCTCAGGCACACGCCACCCTACATTATTCCAATTACCAGCCTTTATCCGATGGAGTACACATGAAGAAAATTAGTTTAACGAAGATGATCATATTAGGCCTGATACTCGGCATGATTGCCGGGGTGGCCATTAATAATATGGCCGCGGCTGAAACAGCAAAATCATATGCACAGGATATTTCCATTTTCACCACTATATTCTTACGTATGGTGAAGATGATTATTGCGCCATTGGTTATTTCAACTCTGGTTGTCGGTATTGCCAAGATGGGCGATGCCAAAACGCTGGGTCGTATATTTTCTAAAACCTTTTTCCTGTTTATTTGTGCCTCACTGCTGTCGATCGCATTGGGTCTGGTTATCGTTAATATCTTCCAGCCGGGCGCAGGCATCAACTTTGTTGCTCATGACGCAGGCGCTGTTGCCGCTGTTAAGTCAGAGCCGTTCACGCTGAAAGTCTTTATCTCACATGCCGTACCAACCAGTATCGTTGACGCAATGGCGCGTAACGAAATTCTGCAGATCGTGGTGTTCTCCATTTTCCTCGGTTGCAGCCTGGCCGCCATCGGTGAAAAAGCCGAGCCTATCGTTAAGGTTCTGGATTCGCTGGTACACGTCATGCTGAAGTTGACAGGCTACGTCATGCTGTTTGCCCCACTGACCGTTTTCGCGGCTATTTCCGGTCTGATTGCCGAGCGTGGTCTGGGTGTAATGGTCAGTGCCGGTATCTTTATGGGCGAGTTCTACCTGACACTGGGTATGCTGTGGGCAATTCTGATTGGCCTGTCAAGCATGATAGTCGGGCCTTGCATCGCACGTCTCACCAAATCAATCTTCGAACCGGCGCTGTTGGCCTTTACCACGTCCAGTTCTGAAGCGGCCTTCCCTGGCACGCTGGATAAGCTGGAAAAATTCGGCGTATCGTCAAAAATTGCCAGCTTCGTTTTGCCGATTGGTTACTCCTTTAACCTCGTCGGTTCCATGGCCTATTGCTCCTTTGCCACCGTCTTTATTGCCCAGGCGTGCAACATTGAGCTGAGCATGGGCGAGCAAATCACCATGCTGCTGATCCTGATGCTGACCTCGAAAGGGATGGCGGGCGTACCGCGTGCATCCATGGTGGTTATCGCCGCAACCCTGAACCAGTTCAACATTCCGGAAGCCGGTCTGATCCTGCTGATGGGCGTCGATCCGTTCCTCGATATGGGTCGTTCAGCCACTAACGTCATGAGTAATGCCATGGGTGCTGCCATTGTGGGTCGTTGGGAAGGTGAACACTTTGGTTCAGGCTGCCGCGGAACCGCGCCAGTCAAAACACCGGAGCAAGACCGCCCGGTTACCGAAACAGAGGTCGCGTTGTCCTGATAGCAGAAGGACGACTAGTCGTAGGCCGGATAAAACGCGCCAGCGTTGCCATCCGGCAATTATACCGTGTTAACGCCGGATGGCGGCGTGAACGCCTTATCCGGCCTACAGGATAGTTTTCCCAACAACATCAACAGGAACGCACAATGAACAAAACAATTATCGGCGTGAGTCTCTTTGCTTTCAGCGTCTTGTTTAGCTCTGCCTCATTCGCGCAAACCACGCCGGACTACGCAAAGCTAATAGAGCAGGCACATCAGAAATACAAAAGTAACAATGATGGAAAAGTCGCCGACTATATCCCTGCCCTGGCGAGCTACAGCCCCAATAATTTTGCCATCACCATTGCCACAGTAGACGGAAAAATCTACCAGGTGGGTGATGTTAAAAAGCCCTTCCCGATGGAATCCCTGAGTAAAGTCTTCACCATGGCGCTCGCCATGGAACAGCATGGTCCGCAGGTGGTTCTGGATAAACTCGGGGCCAATGCCACCGGCATGCCATTCAACTCAGGTTTAGCCGTTGAACTCACGAAAGGCGCACCGGAAAACCCACTGGTGAATGCAGGTGCAATGAGCACCGTCAGCCTGATTGAGGCCAAAGACAAAACCGATCGCTGGAACAAAATCCTCAACAACCTGAATGTCTGGGCGGATGCCTCACTGACGGTCAACGAACCGGTATTCAAGTCCGAGATGGAAACCAATCAGCACAACCAGGCACTGGCGAAGCTGATGGAGTCCTACAACAGTTTCTACGGCAACACAGAGGAAGCGGTAGAAATTTATACCCGCCAATGCTCAGTGGACATCACCGTTGAGCAACTGGCCAAAATGGGTGCCGTACTCGCGAACAAAGGCAAGTCGCCCTTCAACGGTAAGCAGTTGCTGAATGAACGCTATGTGCCACAGGTGCTGGCTGAAATGGCAATTGCCGGGCTGTACGACGGCAGCGGCAAATGGCTGTACAGCGTCGGTATTCCGGCGAAAAGCGGCGTTGGCGGCGGAATGGTTGCGGTTGTGCCCGGTAAATATGCGATTGCCGTCTATTCTCCGCCGTTGGACGAAGCCGGTAACAGCGTTCGTGCTCAGAGAACTATCGAATATGTCGCTGACGCGACGCAGGCCAATGTCTTTTTAGCAAAATAACTCTATGCCGGATGGCACTTCGCTCATCCGGCCTACGATTAGCGCATTTATTTACGCCGTCATCCGGCAAAAATGAAGAGGTGAGAAGTAAACATGTCTAAACCATTTGTCTGGCAGGAACTCTTTGTTCAGAGTAAAGATAATACCGAATATGAATTGCTCAGTAATCAACACATTACTGTGACGGAGTTAGACGGAGAGGAAGTTATTAAGGTTGCGCCGGAAGCGTTAACCTTGTTAGCACAGCAGGCATTTTATGAGGCCTCATTTTTCCTGCGCGCCGGACATTTGAAACAGATTGCCAGCATTTTGCACGATCCACAGGCCAGCAGTAATGACAAGTATGTCGCATTACAGCTGCTGCGCAATGCCGAAGTCTCAGCCAAAGGCGTACTACCAAACTGCCAGGACACCGGTACCGCCACCATTGTCGCCAGCAAAGGCCAGCAGGTCTGGACCGGTGGCGATGATGCCGAAGCATTAAGCAAGGGTGTATATACCACCTTTACGGAAAGTAACCTGCGCTATTCACAAAATGCCCCGCTGGACATGTATAACGAGGTCAATACCCAGACCAACCTGCCTGCACAAATCGACATCAGCGCGACGCCGGGTAGCGAATACCGTTTCCTGTTCGTCAACAAAGGTGGTGGCTCTGCTAACAAAGCCGCGTTGTTCCAGGAAACCAAATCTATTCTGCAGCCGGAGAAATTGACGGCTTTCCTGATCGAAAAAATGAAATCGCTGGGCACTGCCGCTTGTCCGCCGTACCACATCGCCTTTGTGGTTGGCGGATTATCTGCCGATCAGTCGCTAAAAGTTGCGAAGCTGGCATCGACCAAATATTACGATAACCTGCCCACCAGCGGGAATGAACTGGGCCAGGCATTCCGCGATACAGCACTGGAAGCCGAACTGCTCAATGCCAGCCGCGAATTTGGCATCGGCGCGCAGTTTGGTGGCAAATACTTTGCCCACGACATTCGTGTTATTCGTCTGCCGCGCCACGGTGGCTCCTGCCCTATCGCCATGGCGCTCTCCTGCTCAGCTGACCGCAACATCAAGGCTAAAATTAATAAACACGGTATCTGGCTGGAGAAACTCGAACATAACCCAGGTAAGTTTATTCCCGACTCTCACCGCGTTGAAAACACCGCCCAGACGGTACAGCTCAACCTCGATCGCCCGTTGCGTGACATTCTTAATGATTTGTCAGCTCTGCCCATTGGTACCCGCCTGTCGCTTAGCGGCCCGATTGTTGTCGCTCGCGATATCGCCCACGCAAACATTAAAGCGCGTCTGGATAACGGCGAACCGATGCCGGAATACATGAAAAAGCATATCGTTTATTACGCAGGTCCCGCCAAAACCCCGGAAAATCAAGCCTGTGGATCAATGGGTCCGACCACCGGCGGGCGTATGGATGGGTATGTCGATGCTTTCCAGGCACAAGGCGGCAGCCTCATTATGCTCACCAAGGGTAACCGCAGCCAGCAGGTTACTGATGCCTGCCACAAACACGGTGGATTTAGCCTCGGCAGCATCGGCGGCGCAGCGGCTCTGCTGGCACAGCAATATGTGAAGAGCCTGCACTGTCTTGAGTATCCCGAACTGGGCATGGAAGCGGTCTGGATGATGGAAGTTAAAAATATGCCGGCCTTCGTCTTAGTGGATGACAAAGGCAATAACTTCTTCAGTCAGTTTGAGCAGCAGCATCGCTGCGCAACCTGCCCGGCGGGGCATTAAGGAGCTATCATGGAAGCGCGAGCCAACAATGACCGACATCGTCAGCGTCAGCAGAAGCTAAAAACGCAGGTCGATACCCGTGTGGCGGCAGCAACCGAGAAAAAAGGGATTCTGATTGTCTTCACCGGCAATGGTAAAGGGAAATCCACCGCAGCCTTCGGCACGGCTACGCGCGCGGTTGGTCACGGAAAAACCGTTGGCGTCGCGCAGTTTATTAAAGGCCAGTGGGATAATGGCGAGTACAACACGCTGCACCCTCTCGGCGTGGAGTTTCATATTATGGGTACCGGTTTTACCTGGGAAACCCAGAACCGGGAAGCCGATATCGAGGCGGCCACGGCAGTGTGGCAGGAAAGTAAGCGCATGCTAGCCGATGCGCATTATGATCTGGTCGTACTGGACGAACTCACTTATATGTTGGCTTATCACTATCTGGATACTCAGGAGGTTATCAGCGCCATCGAAAATCGCCCTGCCGACCAGAGTGTGATAGTCACCGGGCGCGGTTGCCATGCGCTGTTACTTGAACTTGCCGATACGGTCAGCGAGCTTCGCCCGGTTAAACACGCTTTTGATAGCGGCATTCAGGCACAGCCAGGTATCGACTGGTAATCGCTCCTTTGCCGGATAAGGCGTTTAAGCCGCATCCGGCGATTTGCCCAATGCCGCGATGCTTATCGCGGCCTATGGTTAACACTGAAACCTGTAGGCCTGATAAGGCGCAAGCCGCTATCAGGCAGCCGACACCACGGATTTATTTAGCAACCAGTTGCGGAAGATCTCCAAATGCAGGGACTCTGATTTCTCCTCCCGCCACGTCATGATAAATCGATTCCCAGTACGCATTGGAACATCGCAAGGAATCACCATATCTCCACTATCCAGATCGTGCTGAATGGCAAAACGGGGTAGCAATGCGACACCAAGGTTGGAGCGTACCGCCGCAATCAGCATCGATAAGAGATCAAATCGCGGACCTTTATTCACCAGCGGACTGCTGACATCGGACAGCGCAAACCATTCCTGCCAACCTTTGATGCGGGTGCTTTGATGCAATAGCGGGTATTCGTTCAGCAGTTCATCGACGGACAGCTTCCGGTCCGGTTCGGCAAGCAGGCAACGACTGCACACGGGCAGAATTTCCTCTTCGAACAGATACTCTACCCCCGACCACGGAGAGTAAAAATCTTCCCGCATGATCGCTGCGTCATATTCCCGGTTAAGAAAATCACCAATATTCGCCAGAGAATGAATATTAACGATAATATCAGGATTGAGTTTATTGAACTCACGCAGGTTTGGGATCAGCCAGTGCGTACTGAACGTCGGGTTAACTGCCAGTTCGATCACTTGTACGGTCGGCTGCCATGTCATGATCGTCGTCGTGTCTCGTTCAAGCTTGTTCAGTGTCTCTTTAACGATAGTTAAATAGTGTTTGCCTGCCGCATTTAAAAAAATGCGTTTTTTGGCATGATTAAATAGCGCTGTATTAAGAAAATCCTCTAGCGCATTCACCTGGCGGAAAACAGCACTTTGTGTTAAAGCCAGCTCTTCAGCTGCCCGGGTATAACTTTCGTGACGCGCAACCACTTCAAAAGTTACCAGCAACTCCGTTTTGGGTATTTTTCCTCTCATAACCTCTTCCATATGCAGCGTACAAAAATAGTTTAATTTATAAAAAATAATTCATGCCACCCGAGTAAACATCGAGTGTTATATTTTATTTCAGGCATTGATGTCATTGATCCAATCCATGATTTGTTCATACTGATGGCGGATAAATATTAACCAATAATACTCAAGCACAACAATAAACACAATTTAATTAAGGTTAAATTCAGACACATAGCGCCAATAAGTTCTTAATAATTTTTCAAGTCATCTTGTTTATTGTGGAAAAAACTTTGCGAGATTAATCAATATTATCCTTGCGATAATTTAGGAAAATTTAGCGTTATAACTTACAGGCAAACGACTGCTTTTAATCATTCTCCGGGGTGGTTCTGCCTTTTTTTGTTAGACGTGATAAAGGACACAATGTGAAAACTTTCGGAAAGGTCTGGCTCGTTGGCGCAGGTCCCGGTGATATTTCATTACTCACCCTCAAAGCAGTGATGTGCATTAAACAAGCGGATGTCATTATTTACGACAGGTTGGTCAATCCTAAGATTCTGGAATGGGCATCCGCTGACTGTGAGCTTATCAATGTCGGTAAGAATCCAGGATTTCATTGCGTTCCGCAGGATGAAATCAATGCGCTTCTCGTTCAGTATGCCCAGACGCATCACAATATCGTGCGCTTAAAAGGTGGCGATCCTTACGTATTTGGTCGTGGGGCCGAAGAAGCTGAAGGGCTTATCGAGCCGGGGATTCCTTTTGAAGTCGTCCCCGGTATCAGTTCAACCATTGGGGGATTAACCTGTGCCGGGATCCCGGTAACACATCGCGATTACGCCTCTGGTTTTCACGTGGTGACCGGCCATACACGCGAAGGTAACCAGCAACAGGACTGGCGCCAGCTGGCCAAACTGAACGGTACATTGGTTATCGTCATGGGTATCGCGAATCTGGCATTCATCTGTGAAGAGCTACTGATGGGCGGAAAACCGGCGGAGACACCCGCGGCCATTATCATGTCCGCGACCCGGGAGAATCAGCGCCGACTGACCTGTACTCTCGGATCATTACTGAGCAATGCGCAGGAAGCCAACATTACGCCACCTGCACTGGTAGTCATTGGCGATGTCGTCACGCTGAGCGATCGTTTGTCTTTCATTCCTGCCGCTATCGACCTCCCTGAACATCTTTACTGCGAGAGTCTGGCGTGACGAAAAGACTGAGGTGATGTTTGATGCGCCGCCCGGAAAACGCGACAAAAATAACTGGTTTGTGCGTACTGAAGTTTCCGGGCAATACTGTCTATTGAATGAACAGGATCATGTAATAACTCCCCCGCCTTTTGCATTTTTTTCTGATTTACCCAGGTTTTAAAATTAACGCCCTGACGCTTCTTAAAAAATCGACTAAAATAATTTGCACTTAAACAGACATGTGCAGCCACAGACTCCAGGGATAAGTCACTATACAAGTTCTCATCAATATATCGCAGTGCCGCCAGTAGTTTTTTCTCATGACGAGAAAGCTCCGTAAAATAGTGCCGGACGCTACTTACCGGTTTATCGAATACCACTTCAGATTGTTTTTCTTCTCTCTCAAAATTATTAACAATAAAATGCAATAAATTAGCCGATGCCACCAGCGTATTATTATCAACCGCAACAAGCTGATCCCACTCAGTTTTTATTTCAGGATCGCCCATCCATCGTAATTCATCTTCAACGACGATAGTTTTATATTCCTGGTACTTAGCCCGAACCTGACCACAGATAATAAAACCATGCAGATTCCCCTCATAAATTAATGGTATGGAGAACAAACTTAACCCTGCATGGCAGCTGAATATTCTGGGTTTACACTGTTTCAGTGCCTCAAAAGCACACTGTTTATCGCATGCCTGGCAACCAACACTGTAGCGTTTATTCGCTCTCATCAGCTTACAGAATGAATTAAAATTATGGCAGTCAGAGAGTGCTCTGCCTGTAACATCAACGACTACCGTTGCTAACCCCGTCGCATTGGAGAAAACTTCTGCTATAGAGAAAAAACATGGTAAGTAATCATCCTGAATTTTCAGCGACACATCATCCTCCAACCTTAATATGACTAAAGGCGGTAATATGCAAAATCCAGGCAAAAGAAAGAATGATGCTCGCCGCAAAAAATAATCTCATTTGTGAAGATGAATGTGATCAAATTGCATGATGCGGGATGACAGAAAATAAAAAAGGCCATCAATAGATGGCCAACCATGTCGAAAACGAATCAGTCTTGCTTCCTTCGCGTAACAGCTTTTTTCTGCTACGCGAAAGAGTCGGACCTTATACTGCTTTTTGAGAATTACTTAATTACCGCTTTCAGCGCTTCGCCGATATCGGCCAGACTACGCACGGTTTTCACACCAGCAGCTTCCAGCGCAGCGAATTTCTCATCCGCTGTCCCTTTACCACCCGCGATGATTGCGCCCGCGTGCCCCATACGTTTGCCTTTCGGTGCGGTCACACCTGCGATGTAACCCACAACCGGCTTAGTCACGTGATCTTTAATGTACGCAGCCGCTTCTTCTTCTGCGCTACCGCCGATCTCACCGATCATCACGATCGCTTCAGTCTGCGGATCTTCCTGGAACAGTTTCAGGATGTCGATAAAGTTAGAGCCTGGGATCGGGTCACCGCCGATACCGACACAGGTAGACTGGCCAAAACCGTAGTCGGTGGTCTGCTTAACCGCTTCATAGGTCAGCGTACCGGAACGGGAAACAATGCCCACTTTACCCGGTTTATGAATGTGGCCCGGCATGATGCCGATTTTACATTCGCCCGGGGTGATAACACCTGGGCAGTTCGGGCCGATCATGCGTACGCCAGCTTCATCCAGTTTCACTTTCACGGTCAGCATATCCAGCGTTGGGATACCTTCGGTGATGGTAATGATCAGTTTGATGCCTGCATCGATAGCTTCCAGGATGGAATCTTTGCAAAACGGTGCCGGAACGTAGATAACGGTGGCGGTTGCGCCGGTCGCTTCTACGGCTTCACGTACGGTATTGAAGACCGGCAGACCCAGATGCGTGGTGCCACCTTTACCCGGTGTAACGCCACCGACCATTTGCGTACCGTAAGCAATAGCCTGTTCAGAGTGGAATGTCCCCTGGCTACCGGTGAAGCCCTGGCAGATAACCTTGGTATCTTTATTAATTAAAACTGACATTATTTCCCCTCCACTGCGGCAACAACCTGCTGAGCTGCATCCGTCAGACTTTTCGCTGCAATAATATTCAGGCCGCTGTCAGCCAGTTTCTTCGCGCCGAGTTCGGCGTTGTTGCCTTCCAGACGCACAACAACAGGAACGTTAACACCCACTTCCGCTACCGCACCGATGATACCGTCAGCGATCAGATCGCAACGAACGATACCGCCGAAGATGTTAACCAGAACAGCTTTAACATTGTCGTCAGAGAGGATGATTTTGAATGCTTCGGTTACACGTTCTTTGGTCGCGCCGCCGCCAACGTCCAGGAAGTTCGCTGGTTCACCGCCGTGCAGTTTAACGATATCCATGGTGCCCATTGCCAGGCCCGCACCGTTAACCATACAACCAATGTTCCCGTCCAGTGCGACGTAGTTCAGTTCCCACTGTGCAGCCTGCGCTTCACGCGGATCTTCCTGAGACTGGTCGCGCATTTCACGCAGGTCAGCCTGGCGGAACAGCGCGTTGCCGTCAGCGCCCAGTTTGCCGTCGAGGCAGATCAGATCGCCTTGTTTGGTTACCACCAGCGGGTTGATTTCGATCAGCGCCAGGTCGCGCTCCAGGAAAATCGTCGCCAGCCCCATGAAGATCTTGGTGAACTGCTGAACCTGTTTACCTTCCAGACCCAGTTTGAACGCCAGCTCACGCCCCTGGTAAGGCATTGGGCCAGCCAGTGGATCCAGCGCTACTTTGTGGATCAGGTGCGGGGTTTCTTCCGCTACTTTTTCGATTTCTACGCCGCCTTCAGTAGAGGCCATAAAGACCACGCGACGGGAACTACGGTCAACCACTGCGCCGAGGTAAAGTTCTTTACCAATGTCGGTCGCGGCTTCAACCAGAATCTGGTTTACCGGTTGGCCATGTGCGTCTGTCTGGTAAGTGACCAGACGTTTACCCAGCCAGTGTTCAGCAAAAGCGCGAATGTCTTCTTTGCTGTTTACAACCTTCACACCGCCCGCTTTACCACGGCCACCAGCGTGAACCTGACATTTTACTACCCACGGGCCTGCGCCGATTTTAGATGCGGCTTCTTCGGCTTCACGCGGAGTAGTACAGGCATAACCCACCGGTGCCGGTAAGCCATAGCGGGCAAAAAGTTGTTTTGCCTGATATTCATGTAAGTTCATGTGTTCTGTCCATCCTTCAGGTAATCGTTATCTTTTACCCGTAGGCCTGATAAGGCGTCCAGGCCTACGGGGCAGGTGATACTCTTTTTGGTTACACGTCCAGCAGCAGACGTGTTGGATCTTCCAGCAACTCTTTAATGGTTACCAGGAAGCCTACTGACTCACGACCATCGATCAGACGGTGGTCATAAGACAGCGCCAGATACATCATCGGCAGGATTTCAACCTTACCGTCTACCGCCATCGGTCTGTCTTTGATGGCATGCATACCCAGGATGGCACTCTGCGGCGGGTTGATGATAGGCGTAGACATCAGGGAACCGAACACACCACCGTTAGTGATGGTGAAGTTACCGCCCGTCAGATCTTCAACCGTCAGCTTGCCGTCACGACCTTTTACTGCCAGTTCTTTAATATTCTTCTCGATGTCGGCCATACCCAGCAGATCAACATCACGCAGTACCGGGGTAACCAGACCACGCGGCGTGGAAACCGCCATGCTGACATCAAAGTAATTGTGATAAACCACGTCATCACCATCGATAGACGCGTTCACTTCCGGATAGCGTTTCAGCGCTTCAACAACGGCTTTAACGTAGAAAGACATAAAGCCCAGACGGATACCATGGCGTTTCTCAAACGCGTCACCGTACTGCTTACGCAGGTCCATGATTGGCTTCATGTTGACTTCGTTGAAGGTTGTCAGCATCGCGGTAGAGTTTTTCGCTTCCAGCAGACGCTCAGCCACGCGCTTACGCAGACGGGTCATCGGAACGCGTTTTTCACCACGTGCGCCCAGTGCAGGCTGTGCCGCAGGTGCTGCGGCCGGTGCTTTCGCTTCAGCTTTCGCCGCCGGCGCTTTAGCCAGATGTTTTTCAACATCTTCACGCGTAATACGTCCACCGACGCCTGTGCCGTTGATAGCGCTGGCTTCGAGGTTGTGCTCACCCAACAGGCGACGGATTGCCGGGCTCAGGGCATCGTTGTTCTGCTCGGCGAGGGACGCCTGCTGGCGCTGCGCCGGAGTAGAATCTTTCTCTTCAGACTTGGCGCTGGTCTCTTTACCGGCGCTGTTGCCTTCACGCAGGCGACCGAGGATCTGGCGAGAAGTTACCGTTGTCCCTTCATCTTCCAGGACCGCATCAAGAATACCGTCCGCTGATGCCGGTACTTCCAGTACCACTTTGTCAGTTTCGATTTCTACCAGTACTTCATCACGACGTACTGCATCGCCCGGTTTTTTGTGCCAGGTTGCAACCGTTGCATCCGCTACGGATTCAGGCAGGTCGGGAACAAGAATATCTACGCTACTCATTATTTATCCTTTATTTAATCGACGTTCAGCGCGTCATTTACCAGATCTTGTTGCTGTTTCTGGTGAACGGACATATATCCTACTGCCGGAGAGGCAGAGGCCGGGCGACCTGCATAACGCAGAGCTGACCCAAATGGAATTACTTCACGGAAATGATGCTGGCTGCAGTACCATGCGCCTTGGTTAAGCGGCTCTTCCTGGCACCAGACAAAATCATGTACATGAGCAAACGGTTTCAGCGCTTCCTGCACCGCTTTATGCGGGAATGGATAGAGCTGTTCGATGCGTACAATGGCAACATCTTTTTGGCCATTCTTACGGCGTTGCTCCAGCAGGTCGTAATAAACCTTACCAGAACACATTACGACACGCTTCACGGCTTGTGGATCAAGTTCATCAATCTCACCAATGGCTGGCAGGAATGTGCCGTTCGCCAGTTCGTCGAGCGTAGACACCGCCAGCGGATGACGCAGCAATGACTTCGGTGACATCACCACCAGCGGACGACGCATACCGCGCAGCGCCTGACGACGCAGCATGTGGTAAACCTGTGCCGGCGTAGATGGGACGCAAACCTGCATGTTTTGCTCAGCACAAAGTTGCAGGTAACGTTCCAGACGCGCAGAGGAGTGCTCCGGTCCCTGACCTTCATAGCCATGCGGCAGCAGCATCACCAGACCACACATGCGGCCCCATTTCTGCTCGCCGGACGAGATGAACTGGTCGATAACCACCTGCGCACCGTTGGCGAAGTCACCAAACTGCGCTTCCCAGATGGTCAGGGTACGCGGTTCAGCCGTGGCATAACCGTATTCAAATGCCAGCACCGCTTCTTCAGACAGTACGGAGTCCCATACGCGGAAGGTGCCCTGTCCGTTATGCACATGCTGCAGCGGAGTGTAGGTTGAACCGTTCGCCTGGTTATGGATCACCGCGTGACGGTGGAAGAAAGTACCGCGGCCGGAGTCTTCACCCGACAGACGTACCGGAATGCCTTCGTCAACCAGCGTGGCGTAAGCCAGATTCTCTGCGCCACCCCAGTCAAACAGCTTCTCGCCTGCCGCCATTGCCTGACGGTCGCCGTAAATCTTGGCAACGCGCGACTGCATTTCAACTGCTTCTGGTACGGTACTGATGCGTTTGGCCAATTCCTGCAAACGCTTCATTTCAACCTTGCTTGGGTAATTTTCATCCCACTCGTGGTTGAGGTACGGTGACCAGGTGAAGGAGTGCATGTTCATTGGACGCCACTCTTTCACGACACATTCGCCAGCATCCAGCGCATCACGATAGAGGTTGACCATTTCGGTCGCATCTTCCAGCGTGGCAACTTTATCGGCTTCCAGTTTGTCAGCGTAGATTTTGCGCGGGGTCGGATGCTTTTTGATTTTCTGATACATCAGTGGCTGGGTTGCGCTCGGCTCATCGGCTTCGTTATGGCCGTGACGGCGGTAGCACACCAGATCAATGAAGACATCACGTTTAAAGGTATTACGGAAATCCAGCGCCAGACGGGTAACGAAAGCAACCGCTTCCGGGTCATCCGCATTCACGTGGAAGATCGGCGCCTGAACCATCTTACCGATGTCGGTGCAGTATGGTGTAGAACGTGCGTCCAGCGGGTTAGAGGTGGTGAAGCCCACCTGGTTGTTGATGACGATGCGAACGGTACCGCCCACTTCGTAACCACGCGCTTTCGACATGTTCAGGGTTTCCTGAACCACGCCCTGTCCGGTCACTGCCGCATCACCGTGAATCGTAATCGGCAATACTTTATTGCTGCTTGGCTCGTCCAGACGATCCAGACGCGCACGTACCGACCCGATAACCACCGGGCTAACGATTTCAAGGTGCGACGGGTTAAACGCCAGCGCCAGGTGCACCAGACCGCCTTCGGTTTCGATATCTGATGAGAAGCCCATGTGGTACTTCACATCGCCGGTGCCGAGGTGTTCTTTATGTTTGCCTGCGAATTCGTCGAACAGTTCCTGCGGGCGTTTACCCAGCACGTTAACCAGTACGTTCAAACGACCGCGGTGCGCCATGCCCAGAACCACTTCACGAGTTCCGCTGTTACCGGCGTGGCGGATCATTTCTTTAAGCATCGGGATTAACGCATCGCCACCTTCCAGTGAGAAGCGTTTTGCCCCTGGGAACTTCGCACCCAGGTAGCGCTCCAGGCCTTCAGCTGCAGTCAGTTCACTGAGGAAGCGTTTCTTCTCTTCACTACTGAATGCGGCACGCCCGGACTCGATACGCTGCTGAAGCCAGCGTTTCTCTTCGGTGCTGGTGATGTGCATATACTCTGCGCCAATCGGGCCGCAGTAGGTTTGTTTCAGTGCGACAACCAGGTCGCTCAGCTTCATGGTGTCTTTGCCACCGGCAAAAGAACCTACGTTAAAGCTTTCCTGAAAATCAGCGTCGGTCAGATCGTGGAAAGAAGGATCCAGATCGGCCACATTTTCTTGTTGCCACAGCCCCAGCGGATCGAGGTTCGCATGCTGGTGACCGCGGAAACGATAGGCGTTAATGAGCTGCAGGACTTTAACCTGCTTCACATTGGCATCAGGGTCGGAAATAGAAGAAGAGTAACGTGGGGTAATCAACGCCTGTCGACGGAAATAATCACGTGTTTTTGAGTGGAGTTGATCCGGTTTGACTCCGGTACCAGGTAACTGCTGGAACGTCGAACGCCAGTTAGCATCTACCGAGTCAGGGTCGGTTAAGAAGTCTTCATAGAGCTGTTCTATCCAACTCTGGTTAGAACCGGAGAGGTAAGAAGAGTCCAACCAGGCTTTCAAAGCGCTGTTCTGCATCGTGATCCCTTAAGCATTTGTATGCTTACTTCGCCGTGGATACTACCACGCACACCGATGTGCGTGCCGGGGTTCACTTGCGAGCTCTTTTTGTTTGGCTCGCGAAGGAACCTTTAAAAACTGTCAGAGATAAGGGGCAGTTTTTAGAGGTTTCCTACATTAACGATTCGCCTGATGGCGCGTAGCTTTCAGGCCTACAAGGTACATAACCCGTAGGCCGGATAAGACGGTACGTCGCATCCGGCAACCATTGCCTGATGGCGCTTCGCTTATCAGGCCTACAAGGTACGTAACCC
>NZ_JANEWJ010000034.1:0-48721 GCF_028069755.1 Citrobacter sp. Igbk 16
TATATATACATATAAATATATTAAATTGGCGTAATTTATGTGTTTTGGATGGTGTGTGTAATTAACGGGTGGTTTGGTTGTTTGAATTGACAACTGACGGACTCTTATATCAAAAGAGATTGAAACATTTATAATAATGGTGAATCTGAGACTGGCAGTGGTCTGTGATGAAAATTGTTGCTAAGGTGGTTCTCTTTCTGCACAGAGAATAAGCGTGAAACTACAATACTGGCAGTCACAATTTGAAGCATGGCTGCGTGAGAATCTTGCAGGGCAAGATGCCGCCCATGACATCTTTCATTTTCGCCGCGTGTGGATGACATCGCAAAAGCTGAGTACTGCTGCAGGTATTGACTGGCTGGTCGTACTGACTGCGTGTTATTTCCACGATCTTGTCAGCTTACCGAAAAATCATCCGGAACGTCATCGTTCATCGGTACTGGCCGCGCAGGAAACCTGTCGCGTACTGTCACAGGACTTTCCTGAATTTCCTCAGGATCGGCTACATGCGGTGAGTCATGCTATCGCTGCGCATAGTTTTAGCGCAAAAATTACGCCCACGACCCTTGAAGCCAAAATCGTTCAGGATGCCGATCGACTTGAGGCGCTCGGTGCCATCGGTCTGGCGCGTGTGTTTGCCGTTTCTGGCTCGCTGGGTGTGGCATTGTTTGACGCGGAGGATCCGTTTGCCCGGCAGCGCAACCTGGATGATAAACAGTACGCGCTCGATCATTTCCAGACCAAACTGCTGACGTTGCCACTGACAATGCAAACCGAACAAGGGCGGCATCTGGCGCAGCATAATGCTGACTTCTTACTGACGTATATGGCGAAACTCAGCGCAGAATTAAAAGGAGAATATGAGATGTTGGATCTTGCGGCGATTCAACCCCTTAAAGCATATCAGTAGTCATCATTGCTGAAACGTCAATCGCGCCAATTTATGTTAACCTGTCGACTATCCAACGTATGCAGGATTATTTTTCAGTAGCAGGCTCCATGAAACCAATGACAGATGATACCGGAGTTACCGTTCAGGTGATTTTGGCTAAGTTGCTTGAAATATATGATGTGAAAACGCTGGTTGCTCATCTCAATGGCGTCGGCGAAAACCACTGGAGCCCGGCCATCTTTAAGCGTGTGGTCGCCAATGAAACATGGCATCGCCTTAGCGATCGTGAGTTTGCTCACCTGCATTCTTTACTCCCGACGCCGCCTGTACATCATCCGCATTATGCCTTTCGGTTTATCGACCTTTTTGCCGGAATAGGCGGGATTCGCCGTGGTTTCGAAGCGATAGGTGGGCAGTGTGTGTTTACCAGTGAATGGAACAAACATGCTGTTCGCACCTATAAAGCAAACAACTATTGCTCTCCTGAGCAGCACCATTTTAATGAAGATATTCGCGATATCACTCTCAGCCATCATGAGGGGGTGAGTGACGAGCAGGCTGCTGAGCATATTCGTCAACACGTTCCCGAACATGATGTCCTACTGGCCGGCTTCCCTTGCCAGCCATTTTCTCTGGCGGGTGTATCAAAGAAAAACGCGTTAGGACGCGCCCACGGTTTTGCCTGCGATACACAAGGCACACTTTTTTTTGACGTGGTGCGAATTATCGACGCGCGGCGACCGGCTATATTTGTGCTCGAAAACGTCAAAAATCTGAAGAGTCACGACCAGGGAAAAACCTTTCGCATCATCATGCAAACGCTGGATGAACTGGGCTACGACGTGGCAGATGCAGCAGATAATGGCCCGGATGACCCGAAGATTATCGATGGGCAACATTTTTTACCCCAGCATCGTGAACGTATCGTGCTCGTCGGCTTTCGGCGGGATCTGAACCTGAAGTCAGACTTTACGTTGCGTGATATTGTCAGCCGCTACCCTCATCGCCGAACAACGCTCGCAGAGCTACTTGAACCGACCGTTGATGCAAAATATGTGCTGACACCGGTTCTGTGGAAATACCTGTATCGTTATGCGAAAAAGCATCAGGCACGGGGAAATGGGTTTGGTTACGGTATGGTCTATCCCGGCAACCCCGATAGCGTAACGCGCACATTATCCGCACGTTACTATAAGGATGGGGCAGAAATTCTGATAGACCGTGGCTGGGATATGGCGCTGGGTGAACAGGATTTCGATGATCCTGCCAATCAGCGACATCGCCCTCGTCGATTAACGCCAAGAGAGTGTGCGCGCCTGATGGGGTTTGAGTCTCCTCAGGGTTACCAGTTTCGCATTCCGGTATCCGATACCCAGGCTTACCGCCAGTTCGGTAATTCGGTGGTCGTCCCGGCATTTGCGGCGGTAGCCAAACTGCTGGAGCCGAAGATCAAACAGGCTGTTGCGCTACGCGAGAAAGAACAGCAGCATGGCAGACGTTCACGATAAGGCGACACGCAGTAAAAATATGCGGGCGATAGGGACCCGCGATACGGCGATCGAAAAACGCCTGGCCGACATCCTGACGGAGCAGGGGGTAACGTTTCGCGTGCAGGATGCAACGTTGCCCGGTCGACCCGATTTTGTGGTGGATGATTATCGCTGTGTTCTCTTTACCCACGGCTGTTTCTGGCATCAGCACAATTGTTACCTCTTTAAAGTTCCGGCAACCCGCACGGCGTTCTGGCTGGAGAAGATAGGAAAAAACGTGGTACGTGATAAGCGGGACTGCGAAAAATTGCAGTCGTTGGGATGGCGAGTCTTGATTGTCTGGGAATGCGCCCTGCGTGGGCGTGAGAAACTGGGTGACGAGGCACTGTCTGAGCGGGTTATCGAATGGATCTGCGGCGGCGGAGCCACCGCGCAGATCGACACTCAGGGCATTCATTTACTGTAATGATTTTTCCGATGGGGTTGCGACCGCGTCCGCTTTAACAGGGAATAAGTATTTCCCCAGCGTCACCAATACCACGGCAAAAACAATGACCCCGAGTGCCAGCCACTCAATCAACGCCAGGCTTTCACCTCCCAGGCCCGTACCTAACAGAACCGCCACCACCGGGTTGACGTAGGCATAGCTGGTGGCCAAAGCCGGGCTTACATTACGAATAAGGAACATATAAGCGTTAATCGCAATAATTGAGCCGAACAGAGCGAGGTATGCCACCGCCATAAAACCGGAGAAGGTTGGCATCGTGGTCAGCTTTTCTCCACAGAGCAGCGATGCGCACATCAGCACAATACCTGCGGCTAACATTTCAATGGCACCGGCCATCATGCCAACGGGTAAGGTGATGCGTGAGCCGTACACGGAGCCAAATGCCCAGCTCATTGAACCAATCAGGATTAATACCGCCCCCCAGGGATTACCACTTAAGTTACCCCCGCTGTTAAGCATGATGATCCCAGCGAGTCCAATTGCGATCCCCATCCATTCCAGTTTGCGTGTTTTGATGCCAAAAAAGTGGCTAAAGCACAAGGTAAACAGCGGGACGGTAGCAACCACCACCGCGGCAATGCCGGAAGGGACGTTTTGATGTTCTGCGACGGTAACGAGGCCGTTGCCCACCGCCAATAGCAGGATACCAATCAGTGCAGCATTCAGGAGTGGGCGCAGTGGCGGCAGCTTATGTCCGCGAATAAGTAAAAATGCGGTTAATAAAATGCCTGCAGAGAGAAAGCGCACGCCAGCCATCATCAATGGCGGCCAACTTTCAACACCAATGCGAATAACGAAGTACGTGGAACCCCAAATGATATACAGCGCGAAGAGCGCACTGAAAAGTGGTAACAATTGCCTTAAACGCATAATCCCTCACGGTGGAAATAAAAAGGTGCAACATAGTAAACGTCAAAACTATCATGCTGGCGAGATTTATAATTGCCTGCCGTTGTTAAATATTTGTTGACCAGAAAGGTCTGTTTCAGCATGGCGTGTTTTACTTCATACTTATGACGGCAAAAAAATAATATTGAGGGTTAAAATTTTGGCAGGAAGTAGCTTACTCACCTTGCTTGATGACATCGCCACGCTTCTGGACGATATCTCTGTGATGGGAAAACTGGCCGCGAAAAAAACGGCGGGTGTGCTGGGAGACGATTTGTCGCTTAACGCGCAACAGGTATCGGGTGTGCGGGCGAACCGCGAGCTTCCGGTGGTCTGGAGTGTGGCCAAAGGATCTTTCGTCAACAAAGTTATCCTGGTGCCGCTGGCGCTATTGATCAGCGCCTTCATTCCATGGGCGATCACGCCCTTATTAATGATTGGTGGGGCATTCCTCTGTTTTGAGGGCGTGGAAAAAGTGCTTCACACCCTGGAAGCGCGAAAACACCAGGAAACACCGGAAGAACGACAGCAGCGTCTGACATCTCTTGCCGCACAGGACCCGCTGACGTTTGAGAAAGATAAAATCAAAGGGGCGGTACGTACCGACTTTATTTTATCTGCGGAGATTGTGGCCATTACGTTGGGTATTGTGGCGGATGCGCCGTTGTTGAATCAGGTACTGGTTTTGTCGGGTATTGCTTTGGTGGTGACCGTTGGTGTGTATGGTCTGGTCGGTATTATTGTGAAGCTCGACGATATTGGCTACTGGCTGGCAGAAAAGCGCAGCGCACTTGCTCAGGCGCTGGGTAAGGGATTGCTGGTGGTGGCTCCCTGGCTCATGAAATCACTTTCCGTGGTTGGTACGCTGGCGATGTTTTTAGTTGGCGGCGGCATTGTGGTACATGGCATTGCACCCCTGCATCATGCGATTGAGCACTTTGCCCAGCAACAGAGTTCATTCATTGCCTTCATGCTTCCGACCCTGCTTAATCTGGTGCTCGGCTTTATTATCGGTGGGATCGTGGTAATGCTGGTAAACATGGTTGCCAGATTACGCGGAGTTTCGCACTAATTGTCGCGTGGTAGATTACGCAAAACGTCTCTTTGTCGTCTAAGGTGAAAAGGTTTCTCTTGATACAGGAGGCAGGTATGGTCTTTTCTGTCAGTGAGGAAGTCACCGCGAAAGAGGGTGGCCCACGCATGATCGTTACCGGGTATGCCAGCGGAATGGTGGAGTGCCGCTGGTATGACGGTTTTGGCGTCAAACGGGAGGCATTTCGTGAAGATGAACTGGTTCCTGGCGAACGCAGTCCGCTACGCCAGGATGCCTGAATATCACTGGCTGGCGTAACCTGGTGATCTCTCAACCATTAGTTATATTTATCATTTTGGTGAGAATTATTTACTTGTCAGGCAAAAAAATTGCAGATAAGGTTGGTTTCGCATCAGATTTCCTGGTGTAACGAATTTTCAAGTGCTTCTTGCATAAGCAAGCTTGATCCCGACCCGATAAGGGCCGGGATTTTTTTCGCCCAAAGTCAGCGATTGATCTCCGTCACGCTAAAATCATGGATATCAAGCTCGAACGCGTCGGCCAGCTCATGCCATGTATGATAATCCCGGCCATCAACGCTGACGCGATCGGGGTCATCATGGCTGCGGTGAATTTCGCTCTCGCAGATTTCGTTGATAGCTTTCAATAGCGCGTCCACATCGACGCCGACTTCACGTTTGGCCGTATCGCTGTACTCTTTCGCGGTTTTCATCCTCATACCTCTCAACCGTTAAGGATACCGGGGCACGTATCAGAATCTCTGATGCGTACAAGTTAAGTATAGACCGTCGAGAAAACCCGCAATCACGCGAGCAGGGCGCTGCCAGGAAAAGGAATTTGTTCTACACTGGCACAAAGCCACAGGAGGAAAACGATGAAGGTGAATGATCGGGTTACAGTCAAAACGGACGGCGGGCCGCGTCGGCCAGGCCGGGTACTGGCGATTGAAGAGTTTAGTGAAGGCACCATGTACCTGGTTTCTCTGGAAGACTACCCGCTCGGTATCTGGTTCTTTAATGAGTCAGGCCATCAGGATGGTATCTTTGTGGAGAAAGTGGAGTAATCCAGGTTCCAGGTGCTGATTCTGACTGGTGGCGAACCCACCAGTCAGAACGTCCTAACGCATATTCACAAAGATACCATTGGTGACGTTATCTGTGAGTCGTACAACGTGATAGATAACTTGCTTATTATGTGTCTTGATCTTTCGTTTTATATTCCCCTTATGGGATGAGACTGTCTTCGCCTTGATATTCATTTGATCGGATATCTGTATTGTTCCCTGACCGGCCATCCACATACGTAGCATGCTGGATTCGGTGCGGCTTAATGATAGTGTTGGCAGGTTAACATCAATGACAATATCCACTTCCTTTTTCAGAATATCGCCAAGAAGTTCATCCAGCGAATCTGGTTTAATCGACTTAGAACTGATTAATAAATTTTTTCTTACTAAGAGATACTCATCAAAATGGACATTGGCAATTGCCATAAATACAATAAATAAAGTACTGGGATGTTGATTAATGATTTGCTTAATTCTCTGGCTGTTATCCGGATCGTGAATAAAGCAGTCTTCATTAATAAACACCACAGACGGCTGCAGTGAGACACAGGCGATGCTGAGTTCATCAACGCTTGAAATATCGTTGATTTCCCTTTTCTTCACCCCCCGACTTACCAGATATCCGGTCAACCCTAGCCGGGTGTAACTGCATAAATCCATAATAATCGTTGACATGACATACCCTCACTCAATGCGTAACGATAATTCCCCTTACCTGATTATTTCATCACAACTAAACGGAATAATAACGACCCAATATGACGCTTTCGCTGTTTTCAGGCGAATTTACTATCCCGTAAAGTTGCGTATAATTTGCCAGGAAACATCTTAAAGTAAAGTAAATGTTGCGTTATGTGAGTGAGGCAAAAACAAATAAACCGCGACAGCGTTATCCTGGTGGATGTTGCCTGTATTTGAATTTAGGACAATCCTTAGTAAAACAGGATAAAAAATAAGGGTTATTATTTTGAAGGCATTTCACTGATGATGTCAGCCAACAAATTAAAAATCTCACTGAATAAACGCTCACAGAAGGGGGCAATTAATGGCATGAGCGCAGCCATTAATGAAATACCCACGGTCAGGGTGAGTGGGAAACCAATGACAAATATCGATAGCTGTGGCGCCATACGGTTTAACAAACCGAGTGCGAGGTTGAGTGTGAGCAGCAGCGTCATCACCGGCAGAGCCAGCATCAGGCCATTGAGGAAGATGAGCCCGCCCGCCCGCGCCAGTGCGAGAAAGGCATTGCTATTCACCGGATGGCCACCGATAGGCAGAGTATGGAAGGTATCCACCAACAGCGAGATAAGCCACAAGTGACCATTAAAGGTGAGGAACAGCAGCATCGCCAGCAAATCTATCAGACGTGCCAGAACGGGCATATTCAGGCGGCTGCCCGGGTCGAAGAAAGTTGCGAAGGAGAGACCCATTTGCAGCCCGATGATTTCCCCGGCGGTACGCACTGCGGCAAACGCAAATTGCATGGTGAACCCTAACGCGATGCCGATCAGGATTTGCTGCATCGCCTGCCATATCGCGCCGACAGAAAAGATAGGCACGTTTACGGGAGGAAGCAGCGGCGCGATAACCATGGTAATCATCAACCCCAGCCCCAGTTTTACTCGCTTGGGGATGGCTCGTTCGCTGAGTATCGGCGCCGTTGAAATGAGCGCCAGTATGCGCAGTAGGGGCCAGAAGTAAAGATTCAGCCAGTGGAGCCATTCAACGCTGGTCACCTGCAACATAGCGTCGTTTACCCGATGATGTAGGGGATATTGCTGAACAGCGTACGCACGTAGTCGAGCAGCAAGTTAAGCATCCACGGACCGGCAACGATGATGGCAATAAAGACCGCGACAATTTTCGGAATGAAGGACAGCGTCATTTCGTTAATCTGGGTTGCTGCCTGCAGAATACTGATGATAAGACCCGTGACGAGGGCAACCAGCAACAAAGGTGCGGCAAGGGCAAGGGCAACTTTCATCGCCTCAGTGCCCATCATCATGACCGATTCAGGAGTCATTTCGCGCCTCTAACTGTAAAAGCTTTGTGCAAGCGAGCCGACAAGCAGCTGCCAGCCGTCAACCAGCACAAACAGCATCAGCTTGAATGGGAGTGCAATGGTGGCAGGAGGCACCATCATCATCCCGAGCGCCATCAGGACGCTGGCGATAACCAGATCGATTATCAGAAATGGAATGAAAATGGTAAAACCTATCTGGAATGCCGTTTTCAACTCACTGGTGACATAAGCCGGCAGCAAAATGCGCATCGGCACTGCTTCAGGCCCCTGTAACGGGCCGCTGTTTGCCAGGCGGGCGAACAGCGCCAGATCGGCCTCACGGGTCTGACGCAGCATAAACTCACGCAACGGCTGTGCACCTTTCTCCATGGCTTCCTGCATGGAGATCTTCTCTTCGCTGAAGGGTTGATACGCATCAACGTAGATTTTGTCGATCACCGGCGACATGATGAAAAAAGTCAAAAACAGCGCCAGTCCAAGTAAAACCTGGTTCGGCGGTGCTGACGGTGTTCCCAGCGCATTACGTAACAGACCAAAAACGATGATGATGCGGGTGAAGCTGGTCATCATCAGCAAAATAGCAGGCAGGAACGTCAGCGAGGTGATAAACACCAGCGTTTGGACGGGCAACGTCCAGCTTTGTCCGCCACCGGGTAGCGGTTGGCTAACCAGACCCGGTAGTTGGGCCAGGGCGGCTGGGCTGAAAAGCCACAGACCCGTCAGCGTGAGGGATAACAAACGGCGCATCAGGATCTCCCAGGACGCTTCAGCAAACTCTTCATCATGGCCTGGAAATCCGCAGGGGAGGCCGCTTTTTCTTCTGCACCGACAGGTGCCGGGGGGAGGGTATGCAAAACGTTGATCTGCGACGCTGTAACGCCCAGCACCAGACGCGCGTCTTCGACCTCAACAATCACCACCCGCTCACGTGGACCTAATGAGGTACTGGCCGAAACTTTCAGTCCACGCGTACTGACGCTTTTGGGGGCAAATCCCAGGCGCTTAATCAGCCAGGCGGCTCCCAGGATCAACACAATGATTGCCAGAAGCGCGCCGCTGACCTGCACTAATGGTGAACCGGGTACAGCAGCGGGCTGAGAGACGGTGGCCTGGGTATTCATCGTTAACGGCTCAGACGGCGCATACGTTCAGATGGGGTAATAATGTCAGTAATACGGACACCGTATTTATCTGCGACTACCACAACTTCACCCTGAGCAATCAAATAACCGTTGATCAGAATATCCAGCGGCTCGCCCGCCAGACCGTCCAGCGCGACGACCGAACCCTGCGTCAGGCGCAGCAGTTCTTTGATGGTCATGCGAGTGCGGCCCAATTCAACGGTCAGCTTGACCGGAATATCCATGATCAGGTCGATATCCTGCAGCGCACCGCTGACGTCGCCGCCACCTAACTGCTGGAATACCGCATCGGCCGCACTTTTGGTGGTCGTTGTTTTTTGCTCGTTTAACGCGTCAGCCCACAGATCGTCCAATGCACCAGTGTTTTCATCGGACGGATTATTCATGTCACTCATTTGGGCTGTTCCTCATTCAGCGAATTCAAAATCGGGTTTATCAAATGTTCTACGCGTAACGCATACTGACCATTTACGGTGCCATATTGGCTGGTCAGCACAGGTACGCCGTCCACATGAGCAATAATGCGGTCGGGTTTTTCAATCGGCAGTACATCGCCGGGTTTCAGCTTCAAAATCTGGGACAGCCGCAACGGAATGTCAGCAAAGTTTGCTACCAGTTCCAGCTCAGAATGCTGAACCTGACGCACCAGATTATTGCGCCAGTTCTGATCTTCATTACGCGAGTTTTCCAGCGGTGGGTTTACCAGCAGTTCGCGCAACGGTTCAATCATGCTGAATGGCAGACAGATGTTAAATTCACCGGTCAGGTTGCCGATTTCAACGTGGAATGGGGTGTTCACCACGATGTCGTTCGGGGAAGTGGTGATATTGGTAAACTTCACCTGCATCTCGGAACGGACATATTCCACTTCCAGCGGGTTGATAGCCTTCCACGCGTCGCTGTAGCTTTCCAGCGCCAGTTTCAGCATGCGGTTGATCACGCGTTGTTCAGTGTGTGTAAATTCACGGCCTTCGACTTTCGTCGGGAAACGACCATCACCGCCGAACAGGTTATCAACGGCGATAAACACCAGACTCGGTGAGAACACCACCAGACCTGTCCCGCGTAGCGGTTTAAGGTGGATTAAGTTCAGGTTGGTCGGAACCGGTAAGTTACGCGCAAACTCGTGGTATGGCTGGATACGGATCGCGCCCACGGTAATATCCGGGCTGCGGCGTAGCAGGTTAAATAACCCCATACGGAACTGGCGCGCAAAGCGTTCGTTAATGATCTCCAGCGCCTGCAAACGCTCACGAACGACGCGGCGCTGAGTGTTGGGATCATAAGGACGAATATCGCTTTCTTTTGCGATACCGGAAATGGGTTCGTCTTTAGTTTCGCTATCGCCGTTAAGCAATGCGTCGATTTCAGCCTGAGAAAGAATACTGTCGCCCATGTCTTTACCGCAGAATAAAAGCTGTATAAAGAACGTCGGTGACAACCTGTTTCGGCTGCCCGACAACGAGCGGAGTCGCGAGCGTCTCTTTGATAGCGGCAATCAGTTGCTGTTTGCCTTCTTCTGTTGCGAGCGTGGCGGCGTTCTGGCGAGAGAACAATAACAGCAGACGGCTGCGCACTTCTGGCAGATATTCGTTAAGACGCGAGCGTGTCGCCTCGTCCTTCATGCGCAGAGTGATACCGATATACAGCACGCGATCCGCATCACCTAAATTGACGGTAAACGTATCCAGTGCAAAGAACACTGGGGCTGGTGGTGGAGCCGGTTCCGCTTTTACGCTGGCGGACGGCTGCTGTTGCATGCGCCAGTAGCTATAGCCCGCAGTAGCGAGGGCGGCGAGCGTAATTAACACCAGCAGAGGGATCCAAATAGCGCGTTTACTCTTTTTGTTAATCGCGGAGTCAGTCATCAGATACGGGCTTCCTGTTTCGGTACAGCTTATAGGCTGATTATCCCGTGTCCTGACCACGACAAAGCGTGGAAAAGACGCGGATAATCATGCTACCTCTGGCGTTAGGCGAAGATGTCTACTGCACCATCACCGCGAGCCGCGGCTTGCAGTGCTGCAGGTGTGGCCAGAACAGCATCATCTTCGGGAGCAAAAATATCTTGTCCATGCGCACGCCCAGCCTGTTGTTGCTGTGAAGACGACTGTTGCTGACCCGCGAAGCTTTCGCTACTGATACTGCTTTGCCCCAGTTGGATCCCGCTTTCAGCCAACTGCGTGCGCAGCATGGGTAATGCCGCTTCCAGCGCCGCGCGAACGTGGCTATGAGGCGAGACCATCTGCAGTTGCGCCATGTTGTCATCGAGCTTGAGGGAAATCTGCACTTGCCCCAGATCCTGCGGATGCAAGCGCAGTTCCGCACTTTGCTGACCCTGACGGGTGAACAGCGTGACGTGCTGACTCAGTGATTGCTGCCATTCATGGCTTCCCAGCGGGGCGCTCAATACCGGTGCCGCGGCAGTTGGTAACGGCTGCGCATGTGTCTGTGTGCCAGCCAGCGGAGCTATTGTTGCGCCAACACTGGTTGGGGACGGTGAACTTTCAATCTCCGCGCGCGTGGCTGCCGCTGCCGTTAATGGGGTTAAACCCGCATTGTTGGTCTGATCCGCGCCACTGGCATGCATCGCGGCATCTGCTTTACCTTTTTTCCCTTCACCGGTCAGTAATTCACTGGCGCTATCGGCGGTCGTGTTGGCGGTATTACCACGTAACAGTACTGACAGCGTCGCATCCGCCGGGGCTGGAGTAGCATCAACCGCCGGAGTGGTTACCTGTTGCCCCGGTAGCATAGCGAAAAGCGCACTCAGGTTAGCGAGATCGTCATCGCTCAGATGGGCTATTTTTTCATCCTGCTGTGCGGTTTTGCCCAGTGTCGTCAGGGCATTAACCTTCAGTGAGGGCGTGAGCGCAGACAGCAACTGTTGTGCATCAGTCAGGTCGGCTAGCGACGCCTCGGTTTGGACCTCTTTTTGTGCCAGCAGATCGGCTAATTTTACCGTCTGCGCGGTATCACCATTCTTTTGCAATAACCCTTTTTGCAGTTTGCTACCAGCCGCCTGTAAATCGGCCAGCGATAGCGGGGCACCTTTACCCTGTGCATCGCCTGCACCTAATGCACCTGCCAGCAACGCTAAAAAATCCTCAGGGGAATCTACCGCTTTGCCTGACTGAAGACCTGCGGCTACGTCGGTGTCGGTGGTAATCAGTTGGGGTAACGTAATCATTCGGGTTTCCTCATAGCTGCACGCTGAGCAAATTCATCCATTTTTTTCTGATCCAGACGGTTTTCAGCCAGTAAAGCGGCTGTGGTTTGCCTGTCCTGCAGAGTCTGCCATGCCTGCAGTCGCTGCTTTTTATCGCGCCAACTGCTCAACGCCTGGTCTACTTTCTGCGTCCATTGGTTGAGTTGTTGGCGATGTTGCTCAATCGCTTTTTCCAGCGTCTGAATAAATTGTTGATAGTTAATCCAGCGATTACTGGTAATACCCTGACCCATATCGCTATTAAGGTTGTTGCGATATTCATGCTGATAATCGATCAGCATCTTTAACTGCTCTTCCGCCTGCTGACATCCGCGGCGCATCTCGCCTAATAAGATTGCCGCATCATCGACTTCTTTTTCAGCCAGGTCTTTAAGTGTTGCCAGCGCACCATGTTGTGCCATGACCTATGCTCTCCTGCTTAATCACACACCAGGGAAAATCAAATCCAAAGCCTGCAGGGAGTCTTCCCAGTCGGCTCGTTCAAAGATGCCTTGCTGTAAAAATGCTTCCAGCTGTGGCCATAAGGCAATGGCTTTATCCAACATGGGATCGCTGCCTTTGGCGTAGGCGCCTACGCTGACCAGATCGCGGTTACGCTGGAAACTGGACAGTAGCTGCTTAAAGTTGCGTACCCGCGCATAATGTTTCTCGCTGATTAAGGCGGTCATTGCGCGGCTGATTGAGGCTTCAATATCAATGGCTGGATAGTGACCCGCTTCTGCCAGATGACGGGACAGGACTATGTGGCCGTCGAGAATGGCGCGGGCGGAGTCAGCAATAGGGTCCTGTTGGTCATCGCCTTCGGTCAGTACGGTATAAAATGCGGTCACGGAACCGCCGCCATGAATACCGTTGCCGGCCCGTTCAACCAGTGCGGGTAATTTAGCAAACACCGACGGCGGATAGCCTTTCGTTGCAGGAGGTTCGCCGATCGCCAGTGCAATTTCACGCTGCGCCATCGCATAACGGGTGAGGGAGTCCATAATCAGCAGCACGTGCTGACCGCGGTCGCGAAAATCTTCGGCGATGCGCGTGGCGTAGGCGGCACCCTGCATACGCAACAGCGGGGAAACGTCCGCCGGGGCGGCAATCACTACCGAGCGTGCACGTCCCTCGGCGCCAAGAATATTTTCAATAAAATCTTTAACTTCGCGCCCACGCTCGCCAATCAGACCGACAACAATGACGTCAGCCTGGGTATAGCGTGCCATCATACCGAGCAGAACGCTTTTACCCACACCGGAACCGGCGAAAAGACCCATTCGCTGACCGCGACCGACGGTTAACAGCGCATTGATAGGCCGTACGCCAGTATCCAGCACGTGTTCAATCGGGGTACGTTGCAGGGGGTTAAACGGCGGTGTGATTAGTGCCCCTGTTTCCGTGGTGTCGGGAGCAGGCAGCCCATCAAGCGGCTTCCCGCTGCCATCGAGAACACGCCCCAGCAAGGCAGGGCCCAGCGGTAATTGTTTCCCGCTTTGCAGCCCTTCGCCGGCGATGTTTTTCGCGTAAACGCGCGCACCTGGCAGAACGCCTTCGACCTCTTCGAGCGGCATCAGAAACAGGCGTTGACCATTAAAGCCAACCACTTCGCTTTCGACTTCCTGGGTTTCGTTGCCATCCTGACGCTCAATAACGCAGGTGGCACCCAACGGTAACTGCAGGCCCGTGGCTTCAAGGACCAGCCCGGTGGCGCGGGTCAGACGCCCGTAACGGCGCACCGCAGGCAGCAGCGACATTTTCTCTTCGAAGTTGTCCAGCGTGTTGAGCCAGCGAGTCAGGCGAGTGGTCATTACACGACTCCCGGCGCTGCCAGACGGCAGAGCTCTTGCCAGCGGGTGGCAACACTGGCGTCCAGATCGCCTTCGTCAGCAGAGACTTTACAGCCACCATGATGCAGCGTTGGATCGCCGCGCAGTCGCCAGCCGTGCAGGCTGAGGGTCGCCCCCAGCATCTCTTCCACTCGTTGCAGATCGTCCGGATGGACGCGCAACTGCGGTTTACCGCTAAACAGCGGTTCCTGTTGCAACAGCTGTTGGATTTGCTTAATGAGTGCAGCATTATCCACGATGGGTGTCTGGCCGATAACCTGGCGCGCCGCTTCCAGTGCCATTTGCATCAGGCGCGATGCAATGACGCTGTCCAGGGCATCCAGTGTATTCTGAAACTCACTGACCAGTTGCTGCATGCGGGCATGAATCGGCGCATGTTGGGCGCGAGCCTGGTTCTGGCCTTGTTCCAGCCCCTGGGCCAATCCGTCCTGATAACCTTGTTCGTGTCCTTTTTGCCGACCTTCAGCCAGGCCGGCGTTATACCCTTGCTCATGGGCCTGGAGCTGCAGTTGTGCCAACTGCTGCTCAAGCTGTTGTTCAGCAGATAGCTGTGGCTCTTCTGTCTCGTCGGACGGCTGATCGTCGGTATGATCGGCCAGTACGAACTCCGCCATTGGCGGAGCGAGGTCGTCAGGCGTCCAGACTTTCCATGGCAGATCGTTAGACATAGGTATCCTCGCCGCTGCCGATCACCATCTCGCCGGTTTCGGCCAGACGACGTACGATAAGCAGAATCGCTTTCTGTTCGTTTTCCACCTGCGACAAACGTACCGGACCGCGGTTGGCAAGGTCGTCGCGCAGGATATCGGCGGCACGCTGCGACATGTTGCGCAGGAACTTCTCGCGCAATGGTTGCTCGGCACCTTTCAGGGCTATCAGCAGCGATTCGGAATCCACTTCCTGCAACAGGCGCTGGATGCTGCGATCGTCGACATCCACCAGATTTTCGAACAGGAACATCTCGTCGATAATTTTCTGCGCCAGCTCGCCGTCGAATTCGCGCACTGCGGTAATAACCGCTTCTTCCTGCTGCGTCTTCATCAGGTTGATAATTTCTGCTGCTGTTCTCACGCCGCCCATTTTGCTGCGCTTGAGGTTCTGACCGTCGAGCAATCCGTTCAGCACTTCGGTCAGTTCTGCCAGCGCGGCAGGCTGTACGCCGCCGAAAGTAGCAATACGCAGCATGACATCGTGGCGTAAACGCTCGTCGAACAGCGCCAGAATATCGGCCGCCTGGCCTCGTTTGAGGTGCACCAGAATGGTAGCGATAATCTGCGGGTGCTCGTCGCGAATAAGATCGGCGGCGCTTTGTGGCTCCATAAAGTTGAGCGTTTCAATGCCGCTGGTGGTATCGCGCGTTTCCAGAATGTCTTCCAGCAGGCTGGAGGCTCGTTCTTCGCCCAGCGCTTTTACCAGCACGGAGCGCAGGTATTCGTTGGCGTTGATGTTCAGTGCGGCAAACTGCTCGGCTTCTTGTTCAAATTCGGCCAGAACCTCCGTCAACTGCTTGTTGGAAATCTGACGCACGTTAGCCATTGCCGTACTGAGGGTCTGCACTTCGCGCGTGGAAAGGTGCTTAAAGACCTCCGCCGCGCGATCTTCGCCAATGGTCATCAATAAGATGACGCTTTTATCGGTGCCGCTAAGATTACTCATGTTCGTTATTTATCCACTGGCGAATGACCAGCGCCACGACGCGCGGATCGTTATCAGACATTTCACGGATACGCTGGCTCATGACTTCAGCACCCAGACGCTGGTTGTTACGGCGTTGCTGGGTCTGCTCGTCTTTGCTGAGGCGAACTTCAACCGCTTCTTCCGTTTCCTGGCGAATACGTGTTTGTTCTTGTGCGGCTTTGACCTCTTCGCTGCGACGCATCAACTGCGGACGCACCGCTTTACGCCACAGGATCCAGGCCACCAGCAGAACCAGTAACCAACGACCGGCTACCATCAGCTGTTCAATAAAGGACTGCTGCTGCCAGAACGGAAGCTCTCCGCCCGTGTCATCACTCGCGGTGAAGGGGGAATTCACGACATTCAGGGTATCGCCGCGTTTTTCAGAGAAGCCCATGGCCTCGCGGGTCAGGTCCTCAATTTGTTTCATTTGGTCAGCGGTTAGCGGCAGCGGTTTGCCATCCGGTAACGTTTTATAGTTGACTACTACCGCCACCGACAGGCGCTGTACATCACCCACATTCATCTTGGTGTGACGAATGGTACGGTCAACTTCATAGTTGCTGGTTTCGTTACGCTGCGTGCTGCGCGGGCCGGCATTGGCGTTATTCGCCGTTTGCGCGGTTTGCGCATTCTGCGCATTTTGCTGATTAGCCGGTGGCGTATTAATCGGGGCCGTATTCGCCGGGGCGGGTTGGTTAGACAGTGCGCCCGGTACGCCGCCAGGTGCTCCGCTTCCTATCTGTTCGCTGACGTTAAGCTGGCGTGAACGCAGAACAGCCTGTGAGTCGTCGCCATTTGGGCTGTACTTTTCTTCGGTTTGCTCTTTGTTGGCGAAATCCAGCTGTGCAGTAACCTGCGCGTGTACGTTGCCGTTACCGACAATTGGCGACAGGATTGATTCAATACGACGCTGTACGCGACCTTCAACATCGCTGGCATATTTCAGCTGCGCATCGTTCAGGTCGCGGCTGCTGGTGTTTGACTGGGTTAACAGATGTCCTGCCTGATCGACCAGCGTCACGTTGCCCGGCGGCAAGCCTGCGACAGCGCTGGAGACCAGATGCGTTACCGCGCTAATCTGACCTTCGTCCAGTGCCCGACCCGGTTCCAGGTTTACCGTGACGGAGGCAGAAGGGGCCTTTTGTTCACGTACGAACAGTGATGGTTTGGGCATCGCAAGATGGACACGGGCGCGTTTTACCGGTCCCAGGGTTTCAATGGTACGGGCTAATTCGCCTTCCAGCGCTCGCTGGTAATTGACCTGCTCGCTAAACTGGCTGATACCAAACTTTTCCTGGTCCAGTAACTCAAAGCCCACCGCGCCGCCTTTCGGCAGCCCTTGCTGTGCCAGACGTAAACGCAGTTCGTGAACTTTATCAGCAGGGACTTCAATGGCGCCGCTTCCCTCAGTGAAACGATAAGGAACGTTCATCTGCGTCAACTGCGTGACAATCGCGCCACCGTCCTGATCGGATAAGTTACTGAACAGTGTGCGGTAGTCAGGTGTTTTGGCCCACAGGACCATCGCAACGATGATAGCGACGGCAGCGGCACCAGCCACAATCAGAGGGATTTTGGGATTCGCGCGCAGGCGATTTAACCACTCGAGAGGTTTCAGTTGGGTTGCAGTCGATGCTGTCGCACTCATCTCGCACCTCGTGGCTTATCGTGGACGGCGTTTTTTGCAAAGTGGAACAAGACTCACTCCCGGGTCAGCAAACTCGAAAAATTGACGGTCTCATTATTTGCGGTTTCGAATTTTTCTATGCGTTAAAAACCGAGGTTTTTTATCGTTATTTAGCGCCTTTATCTTATTGACGAACTGGTAATCTCTGCTAAGTAAAAAATCATCCAGGGGATCAGAATGTCGGCAATACAGGGGATTGAAGGGGTTATCAGCCAGCTACAGGCCACGGCGATGTCAGCGAAGATGCAGGATGTGCAGCCACAATCGACCGTGAGTTTTGCCGGACAGCTGCACGCGGCATTGGACAGAATCAGCGAGGTGCAAACCGCCTCTCGCGTTCAGGCTGAAAAATTTACCCTGGGTGAGCCAGGCATTGCGCTAAATGACGTGATGACCGATATGCAGAAAGCGTCGGTTTCGATGCAGATGGGCATTCAGGTGCGTAACAAACTGGTATCAGCCTACCAGGAAGTGATGTCGATGCAGGTGTAGGTGTAACGTGCAAAGAATGTTTGCCGGATAAGCGCAGCGCTATCCGGCTTACACTTATTTTTGAATCAGATAGCGAATAGTTGGCCCATCCTGCTGAATATCCAGCACCGTATACCCATGGTTACGCGCATCCAGCGGAATATTGTTGATTGACTGCGGGCAATCGCTGACCACTTCCAGAATTTCACCTTTCTTCAATTGCGGCATCGCTTCCAGTGTGGCAACAGCCGGGTAGGGACACGGTTCACCGACCATGTCGAGGCGATAATCAGGGACGATATTTTTCATGCGGATTCCTTAGCAGGCGTCAGCCCGGCGCGGCGGAAGAAACGTTTTTCCCAACCGATGATGAGCATCAATGCGATAAACAACAGCAGATAAGTCACCAGTAGCCCGCCGAGCGGCCCAAAGGTGTCGAGCAGATTCACTTTATCCCAGCGAGTGGCCAGGGCAGGGGCAAAGTCATCCCAGTAGTACGCCAGAATGGTCGAACCGATAACGTTACCCAGTCCCACCCACCAGTAATGTACCTGGCCCTCAACCGCACGGTACATCCAGCCGGTCTCACACCCGCCCGCCAGCACGATACCGAAACCAAACAGTAAGCCGCCGATCACTGCATTTGGACCGGCCCACATAATCTTCGGCTCAACGCCCAGTTGTACATAGCTAAAGATACCAATGGCGCTCACCGCCATCCCGAAGATGATGGCTTTTGCCATATGGGTACGCCCGGAAATCCACAGATCGCGGAAGGCTGAGGTAAAGCAGATTTGCGCCCGTTCAATCAGCAGGCCGAACCCAACGCCAAACAACATGGCCAGACCCAGCTTCGGCTTGTCCATTGCGGTCAGTAGCGCCCAGCCGATCATGCCGATAAATACCAGCATACCGAGGCGGAAACGACGACGCGCTTGTTCCGGTTTTTGCGTCAGCGGGGAGGCGGCGGAAACTTTCTGCATTTTGACCGGAATACGAAACATTGGCAGCAGGGTAAAGCGGGCGCCAAACCATGAGCCCATTGCCGTCGCCAGCGCGAAGAACCAGGCATGCAGCGAGAACTGTGGAATGCCGGTAAAAAACGCGGCCAGGTTACAGCCCATTGCCAGACGGGCGCCGAAACCGGCGATCATCCCGCCGACCACCGCCTGCAGAATGCGGATCCGGCTGCGCGGCATACGTAATTTGACGTTGTTGGCCCACAGCGCGGCAGCGAAACAGCCACCGAACATACCAAGGATCATCATCCCGTCAATACGGGTCAGGGGCGAGCCTTCGAGGTGGATCAGTTTATAGTATCCCCACTCTTCGGCGTGCACGCCAAACAGTTGCAGGATTTGCCCACCCCAGCGGGTAAATTCGCCGGTAACGGCCCAGAAGGTTCCCGTAATGCCGAAATAGTAAGTGGAGAGAATACCCGCTGCGATAACCGCAGGGGCAGGGGCCCAAAATTTAATTAACCAGGCCTGTTTGAAGTGTTGCCATGACATGCGTTGTGCCTCTGAACTCAGAAGGTATGTAACAAGAAGCGTGGATATTACACCTGTCAGAATTTTTGACTATGAGTAATAAGAGGTAATACCGTCTGGATCAATCTTTCTCCGAGCTGCCGAAAGGCTGGCGACATCAGGGCTTTAATGCCACAATCCCCTTTTCTTCGCATGCAGGATGAATGATGAAAAAATTAGCAATTGTGGGTGCATTGTTGGTGCTTGCCGGCTGCGCCGAAGTACAAAATTATAATGACGTGGTGAAAACACCAGCCCCTGCCGGTCTGGCAGGTTACTGGCAGTCGAAAGGTCCGCAGCGCGCGCTGGTGAGCCCGGAAGCGATCGCCAGTCTGATTGTCACCAAAGAGGGGGATACGCTGGATTGCCGTCAGTGGCAGCGAGTGATTGCCGTCCCCGGAAAATTGACCATGCTCTCTGGTGATCTCACCAACGTGACGGTGAAACGCGAGCTGTATGAAATCGATCGCGATGGCAATACGCTGGATTATGACGGTATGACGCTGCAACGGGTAGATCGCCCGACGCTGGAGTGTGCCGAAGTGTTAAAGAAAACGCCGTTAGCCACACCACTGCCATAAGCGTTTCACCCCGGTAGCCTGTCGCCACCGGGGTTAAGTGCTACAACACGTCTTCAATCACCCACACGCTGACGCTGCCGCCATCACAGAAAAACGTCGCCACGCCATTTTCATCGGTCACTACGCTTTCTTCACGATTTCCCAGACAATCACGCCAGGTTTTATTGCCGTAATTTGTGCCAAGCGCGATGCTCTTTTCACCGTCATCGCCATTGGACAGCACGACGACGCACCCGGGGTCATCGTCCGTACCACTGCGACTAAAGGCGATACAGTTTGGATGATCAAAATAGAGCGTCTGTACGCCGTGGGCGAAGCGTTGGCGGGCCAGGATCAATTCATCAAGTTGTTCAATAATCGGCATATCGATGGTGTAGGTTTCGCCATCACCGCCAGTATCTTCATAATGTGCACCGTAGAGATCGGGGTAGAATACCGACGGCACGCCGTTTTCGCGCAGCAGGATCAGCGCGTAGGCCAGCGGCTTAAACCATGCCTCGACCGGGGCTTCCAGCGCCTGTAACGGCTGGGTATCATGGTTCGCAACCAGCGTCACCGCATGAAAGGGATCGGCCTCCACCAGCGTATCGGTGAAAATCTGGCTCATGTCATAATCGCGCCCCTGGCGGGATGCTTCGTGAAACTTCATTTGCAAAGGGGCATCAAACAGCATGGTTTTCCCCTCGACCTGGTTAATATAGGTTTGCAGTTTATCGACCTCATGGGACCAGTATTCCGCCACGATAAACAGCGGCTTCGGGGCGACTTCCTGGACGTGCTCGATCCACTCTTTATAGAACCATGCCGGGATGTGTTTGACGGCATCCAGGCGAAAACCATCGCAATGGGTTTGATCCATCGCCCAGCGTGCCCAGTATTTGAGCTCTTCGGTGACGGCATGATTGCGAAAATCGATATTTTCGCCCATCAGGTAGTCAAAGTTGCCCAGTTCGTCATCGACCTGGTCGTTCCAGCCTTCGCCAGTATAATCATTAACGATTTTAAAAATGCCGTCCTCGGTGGGATTTTCAATATGATCGATGCCGCTGAAGCATTTGTAATCCCAAATGAATTGAGAGTACTGACCCGCACGGGCGGGGAAGGTGTAGCGGGTCCAGGCCTCGCATTCGACGATCTCATCGTCAATCTGCGTGCGGTCATCGGCGTTGACGCGCTGAACCTGAATGTGCTCTTTCTCATCGGCACCCATTTTATGGTTGACCACCACATCCAGCAGTACCGCGATATCGTTGTGCTTTAACGCGTCGATTGCCGCCAGTAACTGATTTTTATCGCCGTATTTGGTGGCAATAGTACCTTTCTGGTCGAATTCGCCTAAATCAAACAGATCGTAGGAGTCATAGCCAACGGAGTACCCGCCGGACGCACCTTTATAGGCGGGAGGCAGCCATACCATATTGATGCCGATATCATTAAGTCCGTCCGCGCGTGCGGCGAGTTCCGGCCAGAGCTGGCCGCCATCAGGGTAATACCAGTGGAAGTACTGCAATAGGGTGGGATTTTTCATCTTCCGTGCTCCAGAAGCCGTTTGGCCGACCTCTGGAGTATGGAAGATTATTCAGACGTAACGGGAAATTATTGTGGGGCAGTTGGGGCATCCGGAACCAGCAACATACCGGAAAGCCGGCCGTAGGCGTTATTTAGCGTCTTCTGGCGGGTTGACTGACCGATCAGTGTGCTGAGTTCATCCAGACGCTGCTGCAGTAATGCTTTGAGCAACTGTTCGTTATCCAGCGTCTGTTTAATATACCCGGCAATCAAATCCTGAACGCTTCGCGTAATGCCTGATGGAGTTTGTTCTTCCATGACCACTTCAATACTTTGCAGATAGGTAACTTCCTGTTCCAGTAAAAGGTCCCATTCACCTCGCTGTGCCAGTTCCAGCAGCGAGTGACTGAGCAGCGCAATGCGCTGCCAACGGTTGATAAACTCCACGGCTGAGGTCATTAACGGGACTCCTGGGACGACGCTTTTGGTGAGATCTGTTTCCAGGCATCCGCAATGTTTCCGAGTAACCCTTCGACTTCTTCAATCGCCTGACAATCATTACGCAAATTCGCTTGCAGCAGACGGCGGATCATATAGTCATACAGCGATGACAGATTAGTGGCGATTTCACCACCATTTTCCTGATCCAGGCCCGCTTTAAGACCATTATCAATAATGTTAATAGCTTTGCTGAGGGCTTCACCCTTGGCGACAATATCGCCCTGTTGCATAAACAGGCGAGCGCGCACCAGGGCGCTGTTCGCGCCATCAAACAACATTTCGATCAGCTGATGCGGGTTGGCGCTCATTACGGCGCTCTCCACACTGACCTGTGCATAGGCTTTGGTACCGCTCGCGGTATACATGCTTACCTCGTGTTATCAGGATTTATTCATCGCAGTAAATTGCTGACCCAGATAGGTACTGGTGTTATTCAGCTTGCTCATCATGCTATCCAGCTGGGTAAACTGGGCGGTGTAACGCGCAACCATGTCGTCGATACTGGCGCTCACGGACAGGTACTGTTTGGTCAGTTTTTTCAGCGTGGCATTAATGCTGTCTTGTGCGCTGTCGATAATACCGTCATCAGCCAGATAACTTTTCACTTCAGCGGCAATCTTGGTGGTAATACCGGTTTCTTTACCGTCGCCCGCCAACAGTTCACGTACTGAAGCGGTATTTTCGTCCAGTGCTTTTTTCAGCTTGGTATTATCGATGGTCATCTTGCCGGTTGTGCCATCTTGCTTGATGCCGATTTCATTCAGGGTTTTAAAGGCCCCTTCGCTACCGGAGTTGGCAAACTGAGCGCGAATACCGGTCTGAATGGTACGTACCACGCTATCGCCCACCAGCGCGCCGTTATCTTTATCCTGACCTTCAGCCCCGGCATCGACTGCCTTATACTTGGTCAACGAATTAAAGGTATCAATCAGCGAGTTATAAGCATCAACCCAGCCTTTAATGGCTTCTGTCGCTTTGTCATTGCTTTTGGTCACGGTTACGCGGGCATCAGTGACCTTTTTGGTCAATTGCAGCGTCACGCCCTGCGGCGCATCGGTCACTTTGTTGCTCTGACGCTCAATCGGGATCCCGTTCATTGTTAACAGAGCGTTTTGCGCGACTACTAACTCGCTCATTTTACCGGTACCGGTATTGCTGTCATAAGCCAGCAGGTCGCTAAGCTTGCTGTCGCCGTCTACCGAGATGGTCATCTTACTGTCCAGACCTTCGGCGGCGGTCAGTACCAGTTTAAACTCGCCGTCTTTCACCTTGACGATACTGGCAGAGATACCGCTATCGGAATCGTTGATCGCCTTACTGATATCGTCCAGCGTGGTTTTGTCCTGCGACAGTTTAATTTCAAGCGGCTCTTTGCGGCCCGGCTGCTCAATTTTGATGGTACGGGTGGCAGAACCGTCACCGAGAGCGTCTTTGCTTGAGTCAACCGTTGCAGTACTTAAAGATTGTGCCTGCGCCAGCTGTGTAACGCTGATGGTATAAATACCTGGAGCCGCGCCGGCTTCTGTAGTGACTTTCAGGTCTTCGGTGCTGCTGGTGACATTACTGCTTCTGAACAGTTCCGGTTTATTTAATGCCGTATTGGCCGTCTGGAATTTTTCCAGCGCACTCTTTAACGTACCGTAGGCCGTCAGGCGGGCGTTATTATCGCTCTGTTGCTGAGTAATTGGATTTAAACGTTTTTTCTCAGCAATAGTCAGGTTGTTTAGCAACGTATCCAGTGGTAAGCCTGAGCCTACGCCCAATGATGTAAATGAAGCCATGCCCGATTCCTTGTAATTGCAAACAATTGTTATGCGGGTTATCGGCAATCTGCGCGCAAAGTTTAATGATAGTTTGGTGAAAATAATGCGCAGAATAGTGGTGCATATAGAGGGTATTTCGCGGGCTAAGAAAAAAAACGACAGAAACTAAAAATTTTCTAAAGTTCGAATTTACGGTGCCGATACATGGGTTACGGTCAGAAACCGTGGGCAACAGCCCAATAACATCGAGTTGTAATTGATAAGGAAAAGATCATGGCACAAGTCATCAATACAAACAGCCTGTCGCTGTTGACCCAAAACAACCTGAACAAATCTCAGTCCGCTCTGGGCTCCGCTATCGAACGTCTGTCCTCTGGTCTGCGTATCAACAGCGCGAAAGACGATGCTGCTGGCCAGGCGATTGCCAACCGTTTCACCGCTAACATCAAAGGTCTGACTCAGGCATCCCGTAATGCCAACGACGGTATTTCTATCGCGCAGACCACTGAAGGCGCTCTGAACGAAATCAACAACAACCTTCAGCGTGTGCGTGAACTGACTGTGCAGTCTCAGAACGGCACCAACTCCAGTTCTGACCTGTCCTCCATTCAGGATGAAATCAAACAGCGTCTGGCTGAAATTGACCGCGTTTCTGCTCAAACCCAGTTCAACGGTACCAATGTTCTGTCGAAAAACCAGACCCTGTCGATTCAGGTTGGTGCTAATGATAATGAAACCATTGATATCAAACTGAGCGAAGTTACAGCAAGTACATTGAAACTGGCTGGTTTTAACGTCTCTGGCCCGAACGGTGATACAGCCGCTATTGGCACTGCTGATTATGCTGGATACGCTGATATTTGGGGTAAAACAACTAAAGTCGCAGATACTGAAATTAAAGGTTTGTCTGATGCTCAAGTAGCAAAAGCAACGGGCGTAGCTGTTGCTAATATTGATGACCCGTCGGCAGCAGCGTCAAAAGCAGTTGTAGACAAAAATGGTAATTTGTTCGCAGAGGTTTCGTTTAAGGCTGGCTTAACTAAAGCAGATGTAGAGGCTGCTGCGAAGAACGGTTTAACGCTTGAGGAAGGTAAAGCGCAGAAAGTTTATATTGCATTGAATCCTTCAGATGCAGTCGTTGATATGACTACAGGAAAAGCAACATTTACCCTTGATGGTGCAAACCTTGATGCTAAGACCATGAAAACTGGTAGTACAGCAGACCCACTGAAAGCAATTGATAAGGCGCTGGCTGAGGTTGACAAACAGCGTAGCTCATTGGGTGCGGTACAAAACCGTTTTGAATCTGCAATCACCAACCTCGGTAATACAGTAAACAACCTGTCCGCCGCTCGTAGCCGTATCGAAGACTCCGACTACGCGACCGAAGTGTCTAACATGTCTCGTGCGCAGATCCTGCAGCAGGCGGGTACCTCCGTTCTGGCCCAGGCTAACCAGACCACGCAAAACGTGCTCTCTTTACTGCGTTAATCTGACGATAGCTTTTCAAGTCAGTGAGTACAATCAAGGTGGCGAAAGTCACCTTGATTTTTTTTACCGGAGCAAACGTAATGAAAGAAATTATAATTACTGAACCTGCCTTTGTCGCGGCGTTCAATTGTGTGGGAAGCGATTGTCGCGACCATTGCTGTAAAGAGTGGGAAATCGCAGTTGATAAGCCAACGGTAAAAAAATATCTAACGAATAAAGATCTATTAATCCAGACCATTGCGAAAGAAAGCATCCAACTGGTAAAAAAGGATTCGCTCAACTGGGGAAAGATGGTATTTCCACCTGAATCCGACAACTGTCCATATTTTGGTGATGATAAGCTATGTATGGTGCATAAACGGTTAGGGGCGAATGCACTGAGTAAAACCTGCGCTATTTATCCCCGTTTTTATCGTACCTATAAGAATGATGTACACCATTCACTGAATATTTCATGCCCGGAAGTGGTCAGGTTATTGCTCAGTGAACCGGATGCGATGAAATTTAATGAGCGCCTTACGTTGCAACAAAAGTCCAATGCCGCGAAACCGCTTTCGGCAGTGCACCGGGTACTGAGCCTGTTTTGCCTGGATCTGATTGGACGGGCCGAAGTTGAGGTTGAACCCGCACTTTTCGCCGTGGTGAAGTTCCTGCTGTTCCTGGAAAAAGTTGAAACGGTTGATGAATCAACAATTGGGCAGATTGAATCTGTTCATGCACAACTGGTACAACAATTGCAAAATGGCGAGATGATGGGCGATATTACGGGCGATTATCGTGTTAAAGCGTCGATGACCGTTCTGATGCAAAATTATTTCCGTACGAAACGTCTTTCTCGTGGTGGAAAAGTATTAACACAATATATTGATTCTCTGCTGAGGGTATTGGCGGCAGACAATACGCTGACGTTTGAAGAAAAAACTGCCAGTCTCGAACAGGTGTGGAGAAATATTGTTCTGCCCGAATTAGGGAAAACACAGTTTGCGCTTAAAAACTATATACTTTACAAATTCTGGCAAAATGATTTTCCTGATATGACCTCGGGAACACCGCTGCGCAGCCTGTATATTATCGTGGCGGAATATTATTTCATCAAACTGCTGGTGGCGGGCCATGCCAAAGAGCAGGGGGCGGTGCATTTGGATGATCTGATCAACGTCATTTATAGCTTTCACTCTTCAAGCCAGCATAACAAGTCAGTGACAGAGGACTTTTATCGCTACATTGAGAATGTGAGAATGGGAGATGATTTGTCTCTGGTCTCTTTGCTGGTATAGCATGTTGCCGGGAAGCATTAGACAGAAGCTTCTCGGCTTAATCGTTTGATTTTTAATGGTTTTGCATTCCTGGGCTTTGTTTGTAGCGTTACAAAAGTCAAATAACCCTTCTTTTATAGCCTTATTCCTCCGATAGAACCCCCTGCAGAAACGGATAATCATGCCGATAACTCATTTAACGCAGGGCTGTTTATCGTGAATTCACTGTATACCGCTGAAGGTGTAATGGATAAACACTCGCTGTGGCAGCGTTATGTACCGTTGGTGCGTCACGAAGCATTGCGCCTTCAGGTGCGCTTGCCGGCGAGCGTGGAACTGGATGACCTGCTACAAGCGGGCGGCATCGGGTTATTGAATGCAGTTGACCGATATGACGCTTTGCAAGGAACGGCATTTACCACTTACGCAGTGCAGCGTATTCGTGGGGCTATGCTGGATGAACTACGCAGCCGGGACTGGGTGCCGCGTAGCGTTCGGCGTAATGCCCGCGAAGTGGCACAGGCGATGGGGCAACTGGAGCAGGAATTAGGGCGCAACGCGACGGAAACAGAAGTGGCGGAGCGTCTGGGGATCCCTGTACAAGAGTATCGTCAGATGTTGCTTGATACCAATAACAGCCAACTCTTCTCATACGACGAGTGGCGGGAAGAGCATGGCGATAGTATTGAGCTGGTGACAGAAGAGCATCAGCAAGAAAACCCGTTACAACAGCTTCTTGAGGGGAACCTCCGTCAGCGCGTGATGGATGCGATCGACGCATTGCCGGAGCGCGAGAAGCTGGTATTGACGCTGTACTATCAGGAAGAGCTGAATCTGAAAGAGATTGGTGCTGTTCTGGAAGTCGGCGAATCACGGGTCAGTCAGTTGCACAGCCAGGCTATCAAACGTCTACGCACCAAGCTGGGTAAGCTATAAGGGGTAATCTTTGCCCCTGAACAATGCCGCATAACGTATTGACTACCAGGAGTTCTCATGACGGTGCAGCAATCAAAAAGACGGCCACTAAGCCGCTACCTCAAAGATTTCAAACACAGCCAGACGCATTGCGCCCATTGCTTTAAGTTGCTCGACAGGATCACGCTGGTTCGCCGCGGGCAGATTGTGAATAAGATAGCCATCTCCCGCCTGGACACGTTGCTTGATGATGCTGAATGGGCGCAAGAGAAAAAAGAGTGGGTGGCGTTGTGCCGTTTCTGCGGTGATTTGCATTGCAAAGAGCAAAGCGACTTCTTTGACATTATCGGCTTTAAACAATTTTTGTTTGAGCAAACCGAAATGAGCCACGGTACGGTGCGCGAATATGTTGTTCGCCTGCGTCGTCTTGGCAATCATCTGACCGAACAAAAAATTTCTCATGACCTGCTGCAGGAAGGGTTCCTCGACGAAAACCTCGCCCCGTGGCTGCCAGAAACCAGCACCAATAACTACCGCATTGCGCTACGTAAGTATGAGCAGTTTAAAGCCCATACGCATATGGGGCATATGCAGAAATCCGCCTGGACAGCCAGTTCTGATATATATTAAAAACGAATAAGGTGTAACAGAGTCGTGTTTGTGAATTACGGCGAACGTTCTACACTACGCTCATACACACGTCATCCTTCAAGCTGTCTCTGCGTTGGCGCCCCAGTCACTTACTCTGGTAAGCTCCTGGGGACTTACTCGCTTGCCGCCTTGATGCAACTCGAATGATTTTGTGGATAAATAGCAGTCACTAATGACAATATTCGGGGTAACTATGAAATTAGCACTTCTGGGACGTCAGGCGCTGATGAGTGTAATGGCTGTTGCACTTGTCGCGGGTATGAGCGCAAAAACATTTGCGGACGAAGGTCTGCTTAATAAAGTGAAAGAGCGCGGCACGCTGCTGGTGGGGCTGGAAGGGACTTATCCCCCGTTTAGTTTCCAGGGTGACGACGGCAAACTGACCGGTTTTGAAGTGGAATTTGCCGAGGAGCTGGCTAAACATCTGGGTGTGAAAGCCTCGCTCAAGCCGACCAAATGGGACGGTATGCTGGCGTCGTTAGATTCCAAACGTATCGATGTGGTGATAAACCAGGTAACCATTTCTGACGAACGTAAGAAGAAATACGATTTCTCTACCCCGTATACGGTTTCTGGTATCCAGGCGCTGGTGAAGAAAGGTAACGAAGGCGTGATTAAGACCGCCGCGGACCTGAAAGGTAAAAAAGTCGGTGTTGGTCTGGGGACCAACTACGAAGAGTGGCTGCGTCAGAACGTGCAGGGCGTAGATATTCGTACCTATGATGATGACCCGACCAAATACCAGGATCTGCGCGTAGGCCGTATCGATGCCATTCTGGTTGACCGTCTGGCCGCGTTGGATCTGGTGAAGAAAACCAAAGACACACTGGCCGTGACCGGTGAAGCGTTCTCCCGCCAGGAATCTGGTGTGGCGCTGCGTAAAGGCAATGAAGATCTGCTGAAAGCTGTGGATGCCGCCATTGCCGAGATGCAAAAAGACGGTACGCTGAAAGCCCTGTCCGAAAAATGGTTTGGAGCGGATGTGACGAAATAATCATCATTCGGATAAAAAAGGCGCCTTTAACAGCGCCTTTTTTTATTCCATTGCGCCTGAACGTGCATAATAAAAAGAACATCACAACAACTTCTACTCTCAGGCTTTTGGGCTGCTTGTCGCCCACAGGATGATGAGTAAACACCGGAGGCTCTATGCCACTGCATAACTTAACGCGCTTTCCCCGTCTGGAATTTATTGGTGCGCCAACGCCGCTCGAATATCTCCCGCGTTTCTCTGATTATCTCGGTCGCGATATTTTTATTAAACGCGATGACGTCACGCCGATGGCGATGGGCGGCAATAAACTGCGCAAACTGGAATTCCTGGCGGCGGATGCACTGCGTGAAGGCGCAGACACACTGATCACCGCAGGGGCTATCCAGTCGAACCACGTGCGTCAGACGGCGGCGGTCGCGGCGAAGCTGGGGCTTCACTGTGTGGCGCTGTTGGAAAACCCGATCGGCACGACTGCGGAAAATTACCTCAGTAACGGTAACCGCCTGCTGCTCGATCTGTTCAATACCCAGATTGAAATGTGTGATGCGCTGACCGATCCGAATGCGCAGCTTCAGGAACTGGCGACACGGATTGAAGCGCAGGGGTTCCGCCCGTATGTGATCCCGGTTGGCGGTTCTAACGCGTTGGGCGCATTGGGTTATGTCGAAAGCGCGCTGGAAATTGCTCAGCAGTGTGAAGGTGCAGTAGAACTTTCATCCGTCGTGGTGGCGTCGGGCAGCGCAGGAACGCACGCCGGGTTGGCAGTAGGGCTGGAACAATTGATGCCGAACGTTGAGCTTATCGGTGTCACCGTTTCACGCAGCATTGCTGACCAAAAACCAAAAGTCGTTGCGCTTCAGCAGGCGATTGCCAGTGAGCTGGAACTGACCGCGGCGGCAGATATTTTACTGTGGGATGATTATTTTGCGCCGGGTTACGGTACGCCAAATGAAGAAGGCATGGAGGCGGTAAAACTGTTGGCACGTCTGGAAGGCATCTTGTTGGACCCGGTGTATACCGGTAAAGCGATGGCAGGCCTGATTGACGGCATCAGCCAGAAACGCTTTAAAGATGAAGGGCCAATCCTCTTTATTCATACCGGTGGGGCACCTGCGTTATTTGCCTACCATCCACATGTATGACAACCAGGTAGAAAAATACTAATGCAAGAAAGTATCCAACTGGTCATTGATTCGCTGCCGTATCTGCTGAAAGGGGCGGTATTTACGCTCCAACTGAGTATCGGCGGGATGTTTTTTGGCCTGGTGCTGGGGTTCATCCTGGCGCTAATGCGTTTGTCATCACTGTTACCTGTGCGCTGGCTGGCGCGCTTTTATATCTCTATCTTTCGCGGCACACCGTTAATTGCCCAGCTGTTTATGATCTACTATGGTCTGCCGCAGTTTGGTATTGAGCTGGACCCGATCCCGGCTGCAATGATCGGTCTGTCGCTGAATACCGCGGCTTACGCGGCAGAAACGCTGCGTGCGGCCATCTCCTCCATTGACAAAGGGCAGTGGGAAGCTGGGGCGAGTATCGGTATGACGCCGTGGCAGACGATGCGCAGGGCGATTCTACCGCAGGCTGCACGCGTGGCATTGCCGCCGCTGAGCAACAGTTTTATCAGTCTGGTGAAAGACACATCACTGGCCGCAACCATCCAGGTACCGGAACTGTTCCGCCAGGCGCAGCTGATTACTTCACGTACGCTGGAGGTGTTTACCATGTATCTGGCGGCCTCGCTGATTTACTGGGTCATGGCGACGGTGCTTTCTGCGCTGCAGAACTATTTTGAAGAACAGCTCAACCGCCAGGAGAGAGATCCGAAATGAGTGCTATTGAAGTCAGAAACCTGGTGAAAAAATTCCACGGGCAAACGGTACTGCACGGCATTGATCTGGACGTTAAGCCTGGTGAAGTTGTGGCGATTATTGGGCCGAGCGGTTCAGGCAAAACTACGTTGCTGCGCAGTATTAATTTGCTGGAACAACCAGAGGCGGGCACCATCAAGGTCGGAGACATTACCATTGATACCGCACGTTCCTTAAGCCAGCAGAAAGGACTGATTCGCCAGTTGCGCCAGCATGTGGGGTTTGTGTTCCAGAACTTTAATTTATTTCCACATCGCACAGTACTGGAAAACATTATTGAAGGTCCGGTCATTGTGAAGGGAGAACCGAAGGCGGAAGCGACAGCGCGCGCGCGTGAACTTCTGACAAAGGTTGGGCTTGCGGGTAAAGAGAGCAGCTATCCACGGCGGTTATCCGGCGGTCAGCAGCAGCGTGTCGCCATTGCCCGGGCGCTGGCTATGCGTCCGGAAGTGATTCTTTTTGATGAACCTACCTCCGCACTTGACCCTGAACTGGTTGGCGAAGTACTTAATACAATTCGTCAGCTGGCGCAGGAAAAACGCACCATGGTCATTGTGACACATGAAATGAGCTTTGCGCGTGACGTTGCTGACCGGGCGATATTTATGGATCAGGGCAAGATAGTGGAGCAGGGGCCTGCAAAATCCTTATTTACTCATCCGCAGCAACCGCGAACCCGTCAGTTTCTTGAAAAGTTCCTGATGCAATAAAAGGTTAGAGAGCACTCATCGAAATAGTTTTTTGGTGAGTGCTCATTGCATAACTATTTATAATTACTGCTTTATTATTATTGCTTCATCCTGCCAGCATTGTGGGCTGTTACGTTACACTCAAGTAATTTCTTATTTGTCCGATAATTTGCATATATAAAATACATTTATGTGTTAGCTTGTTTCATACATTTGGATGATTATCAATCTCAGGGGCATTACCACTTAGTATGCAGGATCATGATTTCTTCACCTGGCGACGGAGCATGCTGTTACGCTTTCAGGAAATGGCGGCGGCAGAGGATGTCTATAACGAATTACAACATCAGACGCAGCACTTAGAGTTCGACTTTTATGCGCTCTGTGTCCGTCATCCCGTACCCTTTACCCGACCTAAAACGGTACTTCATACGACGTATCCCAAAGCATGGGTTGCACATTATCAATCAGAAAATTATTTCGCTATCGATCCGGTACTGAAACCCGAAAACTTCAGTCAGGGCCACTTACCGTGGGATGATACCTTGTTCCGTGACGCACAGCCGTTGTGGGACGCCGCGCGTAATCACGGTCTGCGCAAGGGGATGACGCAGTGCTTGATGTTGCCAAACCGGGCACTAGGCTTTTTGTCTGTGTCTCGCGCAAGTTTGCGTAATGGCCGCTTTGCGCAGGATGAAGTCGAGCTCAGGATGCAACTGCTGGTACGAGAAAGTCTGTCAGTACTTATGCGGCTGGAAGATGACATGGTCATGGCGCCGGAGATGCGTTTTAGTAAGCGCGAAAAAGAGATTCTGAAATGGACCGCTGAGGGGAAAACCTCTTCCGAGATAGCAATGATTCTGTCGATCTCTGAAAATACCGTTAACTTTCATCAGAAGAATATGCAGAAGAAGTTTAACGCGCCAAACAAAACACAGATTGCCTGTTATGCCGCCGCAACGGGGCTTATCTGAATAAAATGTCGTTCTGAGTGTCAGACGCAAAACCGGCTGAGAGCATCGCTGTCAGCCGGTTTCTTATCACTGACGATAGGCCTGTTTAATTTGTTTAACAGTGCTGGTAAATACCGCGGCCTGTGTTTCGTCCTCAATCAGCGCGATCTGTTTTTCCATTTTAAGAATCACGCGTCCTGCATCGGCTTGTCCCATTGCCTGCAGCATCAGCGTTAACATGGCCTTCAGGCAGGTGACTTCATTAGCCAGTTCTTGATTATTCTCAGCAGTGGAAAAATCAGGCGTACTCATTTATTTTCCTCGTTATGTTTCAATGAAAAAGTGCGATGGCAAACGTCAAGGCGGCGGAGTATACCATAAGCTCGGCTAAAAATATCTGAGGTTGTTTTTTGCGCAAACAAAACCCAATGAGATTAAAATAAACAAGATGTTGCGGTGCATATATTTTCTCCACTCTTTGTTTATTCCGAGTATTTTACTCGTTAATTATTGTTACAAGCTTACCTTCCTATTTAGCATTCGGCGTAAGAATATGAATTTTTTGTCACTATTCTGAAACAGCTATGCAGATATAACCGCTGGCAAAAGCCCTTCAGCCATGAAAGTTTCCACGGTTCGTACAATCTAATTTCCAAAAACGAGAGCAAAATCGAAAGTCGGGTGTTTTTTAGATTTCAAAGTTGAGATAAAACCCGTTAACATAGGACCGATTAACTATCGGTAGCGTTATCCCTATTCTGGAGATATTCCTTTGATCAACGTTTTTCTTGTTGATGACCACGAACTGGTGCGCGCAGGGATACGACGCATTCTGGAAGATATAAAAGGCATTAAAGTTGTCGGCGAGGCGTGCTGCGGCGAAGATGCGGTCAAATGGTGCCGCGCTAACGCCGTCGATGTTGTGCTGATGGACATGAATATGCCCGGTATTGGCGGTCTGGAGGCAACCCGCAAAATTGCGCGTTCCTCGGCTGACATTAAAGTGATCATGTTGACTGTTCATACCGAAAACCCGCTGCCGGCAAAAGTTATGCAGGCGGGAGCCGCGGGCTATCTCAGTAAGGGGGCAGCCCCTCAGGAAGTCGTGAGTGCGATTCGTTCGGTTTTTTCCGGACAGCGCTACATTGCTTCCGATATTGCTCAACAAATGGCGCTTAGCCAGATTGAGCCAGAGAAAACGGAAACCCCGTTTGCCAGTTTGTCTGAACGCGAGTTGCAGATTATGCTGATGATCACCAAAGGCCAGAAGGTCAATGAGATCTCAGAGCAACTGAATCTTAGTCCCAAAACAGTGAACAGCTATCGCTATCGAATGTTCAGTAAATTAAACATTCATGGTGATGTGGAGCTGACTCACCTGGCAATTCGCCATGGCCTGTGTAATGCGGAGACATTAACAAGCCTGTGACCGATCAGTTCGATGCTAAAGCGTTTCTGAAAACTGTGACCAGCCAGCCTGGCGTCTATCGTATGTACGATACCGCCGGGACGGTTATCTATGTCGGTAAAGCGAAAGACCTGAAAAAACGGCTCTCCAGCTATTTCCGTAGCAACCTCGCGTCGCGTAAAACCGAAGCGCTGGTGGTACAAATTCAGCAGATTGATGTCACGGTGACGCACACCGAAACTGAAGCATTATTGCTTGAGCACAATTACATCAAGCTGTATCAACCGCGCTATAACGTATTACTGCGCGACGATAAATCCTATCCCTTTATTTTCCTGAGTGGCGATACCCATCCGCGTCTGGCGACGCATCGCGGTGCGAAGCATGCTAAAGGTGAATACTTTGGACCATTTCCTAACGGTTATGCTGTCCGTGAAACACTGGCGCTGTTGCAGAAAATTTTCCCAATACGTCAGTGCGAAAATAGCGTTTATCGCAACCGTTCACGCCCCTGTTTGCAATATCAGATTGGCCGTTGCCTTGGGCCGTGCGTCGCCGGCCTGGTGAGTGAAGAAGAGTACGCGCAGCAGGTTGACTATGTACGGCTGTTTTTATCCGGCAAAGACGATCAGGTGTTAACGCAACTGATCGCCCGGATGGAGAAGGCCAGTCAGAACCTTGAGTTTGAAGAGGCCGCGCGTATCCGCGACCAAATTCAGGCGGTTCGCCGTGTCACTGAAAAACAGTTTGTTTCCAATACTGGCGACGATCTGGATGTCATCGGCGTGGCATTTGATGCCGGGATGGCCTGCGTACACGTCTTGTTCATTCGTCAGGGCAAAGTGTTAGGCAGTCGCAGCTATTTTCCTAAAGTGCCAGGGGGAACGGAGCTGGGCGAGGTGGTTGAAACCTTCGTTGGGCAGTTCTATTTACAGGGTAGCCAGGTGCGTACCTTGCCTGGTGAGATCCTGCTCGATTTCAATCTTAGCGATAAGACGCTGTTGGCTGACTCTTTGTCTGAGCTAGCCGGGAGGAAGATTAACGTCCAGACGAAGCCGCGAGGCGATCGCGCCCGATATCTGAAGCTGGCGCGTACTAATGCGGCTACGGCGTTAACCACCAAACTTTCCCAGCAGTCCACGATTACCCAACGTCTGACGGCGCTGGCATCCGTGCTGAAACTGCCTGCGGTGAAACGCATGGAGTGTTTTGACATTAGCCACACGATGGGGGAGCAGACCGTTGCCTCCTGCGTGGTTTTTGACGCTAACGGGCCGCTGCGCGCAGAGTATCGTCGCTATAACATTACGGGTATTACGCCGGGTGATGATTACGCGGCGATGAACCAGGTACTACGTCGGCGTTACGGTAAGGCAATAGAAGAAAGTAAGATCCCGGATGTTATTTTGATCGACGGTGGTAAAGGCCAGCTAGGGCAGGCGAAAGCTGTTTTTGCTGAACTGGACGTGTCCTGGGATAAACAGCACCCTCTGTTGCTGGGGGTGGCAAAAGGGGCAGATCGCAAAGCCGGCCTGGAAACTCTGTTCTTTGAACCGGAAGGTGAGGGGTTTAGCCTGCCGCCGGATTCCCCTGCGTTGCACGTGATTCAGCATATCCGCGATGAGTCTCACGATCACGCCATCAGTGGACACCGTAAAAAACGGGCGAAGGTGAAAAGCACCAGCACGCTGGAAACCATCGAAGGCGTTGGACCTAAGCGCCGACAAATGTTGCTGAAGTATATGGGGGGTTTGCAAGGGCTTCGTAACGCCAGTGTCGAAGAAATTGCAAAAGTGCCGGGTATTTCGCAAGCTCTGGCAGAAAAGATCTTCTACTCGTTGAAACATTAGGCCCTCTGTAGCAACATAGGGGTAATTTCACTGACAACAGATAGTTATCCGTCATATGCAATTTAATATCCCTACATTGCTCACGCTGTTTCGCGTCATTCTGATCCCATTCTTTGTATTGGCGTTTTATCTGCCATTCACCTGGGCTCCCTTCGTTTGTGCGCTGATTTTCTGTATCGCAGCCGTTACCGACTGGTTTGACGGTTTTCTGGCGCGCCGCTGGAACCAAAGCACGCGTTTCGGGGCGTTCCTCGATCCGGTGGCTGATAAGGTCCTGGTGGCTATCGCGATGGTGCTGGTGACGGAGCACTACCACAGCTGGTGGGTGACATTGCCTGCCGCCACGATGATCGCGCGTGAAATTATCATTTCAGCACTGCGTGAATGGATGGCAGAACTTGGCAAGCGTAGTAGCGTGGCGGTGTCGTGGATCGGTAAAGTCAAAACGACATCGCAAATGGCTGCACTGGCATGGCTGCTGTGGCGTCCAAATATCTGGGTAGAGTATGCCGGGATTGCACTTTTCTTTGTCGCCGCGATTCTGACTTTATGGTCAATGTTCCAGTATTTGAGCGCTGCACGGGGAGATTTGCTTGATCAGTGATCGTTTCGCCGCAAATTTCAGCAAACGATCGTCAGTGGTGAAAAATATCGTTGACTCATTGCGTCAGGTAAGTAGAATGCAACGCATCGAACGGCAGCACTGATTGCCAGACGATAACAAAATCAAGTGATTAACAAAGTTACTTGGTGATGCGGGAATAGCTCAGTTGGTAGAGCACGACCTTGCCAAGGTCGGGGTCGCGAGTTCGAGTCTCGTTTCCCGCTCCAAATTTAAAACATCGGCATTTGCGGATGTTTGGCTGAAAGCCAGAAGATTTCGGCGCGTTAGCAAAGCGGTTATGTAGCGGATTGCAAATCCGTCTAGTCCGGTTCGACTCCGGAACGCGCCTCCAATTTCTTCCCGAGCCCGGATGGTGGAATCGGTAGACACAAGGGATTTAAAATCCCTCGGCGTTCGCGCTGTGTGGGTTCAAGTCCCACTCCGGGTACCATGGGAAAGAATAGAATAATCAAAGCAATAAGCAGTGTCGTGAAACCACCTACGGGTGGTTTTTTTGTGCCTGAGATTTACTGACAGCAAGTAGCTTGTGTCGCAATACCCCTCCAGTAAAGCAAAACCGCTAAAACGTCCAATTCACCAACATGATTTAGCCCATTCGTTTATCGGCGTATAGGCGTGTTCAGCATAAACCCTCCCCGGGCCGGGTTGTTCATGAACCCATCACGGGCGGGGTTATCGTTGTGGTTCTGAAAACCGCTCATTATGAGGGGATCGTTAATGCCATCCTGAATCGCAAAGGGTCTGTGGATCCGGTTACGGGCTCTGAATGTAAACGCAAAATCATCTGCTCCGCCAATCACGATAACGCCATTGCCGGCAGCTAACGCAGCACTCAACTCTTGCTCTCTTTGAGCCTGACTTTGCAATGTACCGGCTGCAACAGATGAAGACGCCAACAGCAGTAGTGCAAGGACGGCGCATGAAAATACCTGTGGCAGTTTCATGATAAATACTCACAAATAATATGGCTATTAAAGTATAGCGTTTGATGACGCTCTTATCCGGGCGCTAAACAACCATTTTCTGGCAGCTGAGGCGGTGATTCTGGTGGGCCTGGCCGGTGTAATTAAGCACTATAATAAAAACAGCTCACAGGTGATTATGCCTGTTCGTAGCACAGGCAGGTGCCGCAGATTTTTCACCCCATAGGGGAGAGAGAAGGCGATGGCTGACTATCAGTTTTCCACACTCTGGCGGGTTGAGGCTTCACTGCAGGATGTCTGGGATGTTTTCTCTCACCCGGATCAGTGGCCAGAATGGTGGAGCAGCCTTGAGCGTGTTGTTGAGATCAAGAAAGGCGATATACAGGGGGTCGGAGCGTTGCATCGTTACACCTGGAAGGGTGTGCTTCCGTATCGTTTAACCTTTGATATCAATGTATTAAATATTTCGCAGTACTCTCTTCTTGAAGGTGCTGCCAGCGGCGAGGTTGAAGGGCGCGGGGTATGGTCTTTTATTGATACCGGTAGGGAAACTGTTGTCAGGTACGACTGGAATGTACGAACCACGATTCGCTGGATGAATATACTTGCCCCACTGGCGGCACCGGTATTTCGTTGGAACCACGATACGGTAATGCGCGAGGGGGCGAAGGGATTAGCCCGTAAACTTGGCACCCATGTGTATATATCCTGATTCAGAGCCTATCCCATTAGGGCTATTTTGCTTGCCATTTCGCCGCTGGGCAGTGCTCAAACTGTTTGCGCCAATGACGTCTGCTGGAATAGGTTCTTAGTCCTCTGTTCTCAGAGGCAGTTTTATCCCTGAAAATTAAAAATCCCGCCGTTGCTAACTAACAATGCGGCAATTTCATTTAACGTGTTGTCGAATGCCGCGGCATTTTGCAGTCCTGCGTTATGCAGCAGTTCTAAATTCTCACGCGATGCGTTATCCAGCGTTGGATCGGCACCATATAATTCGGGTTGAAGCCTGTAATATTTCGCGTTTTTTACCGTTGAGGCGATTTGTTGTAAATAGTAGGCAGTCATCTGCGGGCCGCCTTCGAGCGCGATATCGATAGCAGGTTTCGCCCAGCCAAAGGGGCCCCAGTCTTTAACCTCTGAATATGAATAACCCTGCAGCTTTTTACCGGTACCCAGAGAGACAATGATCATGTCTTTGATGCCAGCGACGTTTGAAAACTTAATCGCCTCGGAATAAGCACACAGTGCTGGATCATTTGCCACGACACCACCATCGACCAGAACATACTTTTGCGGTAATGGGGGAAGTGAGTAAATACGTGCTGCTTCGAAGTACGTTGGTGCTGCGGAGGTACCACGTAAAACATCTCGGACCAGAAAATCCCGTTTTTTGGCTACGGCAGAGTGTTGTTTGAAGATCACCGGAAGACGACTGCTGACATCATAAGCAACAAAGCAGGTTGGTTTTAATAATTCACTCAGTTTTGTATCACCGAAGGCTGTTTTTAATACTCGTTCCAGTTCCGTTGCCGAGTATTTTTCATCACTTACACCGCCTAATGAGCTGATGGTTTTCCAAATACCGACGTCAAAAATCTCATCGCCGTCCTGAAGATAGAAGTTGACGGCTTCCTGAGCGGAAAATTTGGGGTTTCCTGTCGCGTCGGGACACACATAGGCAGAACAGAGGATGGCGCCAGTACTGGTGCCTGCGACTAAATCGAAGTAATCAGCGATTCTTGCTGTCGGTTTTTTTGCTCTATCTTGTAACTTCTTTTCCAGTGCGACTAATAGCATACCTGGCAGGATGCCTCTGATGCCACCGCCATCAATAGACAGTATTCTCATCGCCATTTTGACTTCCTCTCAGTGTATGAAACATGAAAGCGGGAGACTATATGTGAAGTGCCTGCGTTTAAATATAGACAGGTTTTCGGCGGTGTTTCCTTAATAAGAATGAGGGATCTTCATGTCGTCATTACTGTACTTTCTCGCCGGTAAGTGGCTTAATGGCGGCCACATAGTTTCTTATTTCATTCACAGTTAACAGGTCTGTTATTGATGAATAACCTCCATCGACTCGCCTTTTTATGTCAGCGTCTGTCTGCTGTGATGATCGCCTACGGTTTGTTATTCCGCCGCCGCTCAACTCTCATAACATGGACAGACAGCAATGCAACGTCGACAATTTCTCAAAAATAGCGTTCTCCTTTCCGCCGCAGGTTTAGTCGGCCCTTCGGTTGTTAGCCGGACGGTACAGGCTGCTGAGCCTGCAATCATGCCGGTGGCACGTCGGCGCTTTGTGCTATCGCAAACGTATAAGCTCAACCCACCAAAGGGTTCAAGTGGTGTCGTGAAGTTGTGGATCCCTTTGCCAGTCGATACCGCATTCCAGCAAATGATAAACCTTGCTTTTAGCGGCAATTATAAGCAGGCGTATGTCACAACCAACAATGTCTATGGCGCAAAAACGTTGTTTGCCAGTTGGCCTGACTCGCAGGGAGAACTGCTGATCAAGGTTGATATCGACATTGAGACAGCCGATTGGGAACCGCTGCAGCATGACGCGTTAAAAAACTGGCAAGCACCGGAACAGATTACTTACCCGCTGGATGCAAAACCATATTTGTTACCAACAACGCACACCCCGATTGATGGGCTGGTCCTGGAAACAGCGCGTAAAATTACCGGTAATGAACAAGACCCGCTGAAAAAAGCTCGCCTGATTTACGAGTGGGTGAGCAGTCATATGGAGCGTGATAATGACGTTATCGGCTGCGGAACCGGGGATGTCGCGGAGATTTTAAAAAGCGGGAAGCTCAAGGGCAAATGCACCGACATGAGCTCTGTTTTTGTCGCCCTGGCCCGAGCCAGCGGCATTCCTGCACGTGAATTGTTCGGGATTCGTCTTGGGAAAGCAAACAAGCTGGAGCGTTACTCAAAAAGTGCTTTTGGCAAAGCCGACAGTGCAGGTGTTGCCGATGTAAGCGGGGGGCAGCACTGCCGCGCGGAGTTCTACCTGGCTGGCTACGGCTGGCTACCGTGTGATCCGGCCGATGTGACCAAAATGCGTCTGGCAGAGAAAAAAACACATCAGGATGCGGACGTCCAGGCGGTGAATACCTATCTGTTTGGCAACTGGGAAATGAACTGGGTTGGCTTCAACTATGGTCGTGACTTTGAACTGTACCCGGCTACTGAGCAGGGCGCGATGAACAACTTTGGTTATCCGTATGCTGAAGTCGACGGTGACCCCATCAATTTCTATGACCCGAAAGCGTTCTCTTACCGCTATGTCGCAACAGAACAACGCTAAAGGGGCGGGATTGACCCTACTGACGGCCGCCGCGGCTGCCGTCACTGCTGGCTTATGTTGCGTGGGACCGCTGCTATATCTGCTGTTTGGTATTTCGGCGGCGAGCTTTGCCGTGTTCACTCAGTTTGAGTTTCTGCGCATTCCCCTGATGTTGCTGTCCTTAGGGTTATTGTTACGCGTTTTCTGGCGACTCTACTTTTCTAAAAAACTATGGTGTTCCGGATGGCTGTCCCTGAAGCAAGCGCGCGTTCTGTACTGGTGTGCGTTGGCGCTGATTCTGCCCGTGCTGTTTTACCCCACGATCGTGGCCTGGTTTTATGAGGTGTTTGAGTGAAGATTGTTACGTTAATCGCATGTCTACTGTTGCCATTGTGGACTCAGGCTGCCAATCAGAAAGTGGTGCTGGATATACAAAATATGACCTGCTCGCTATGTGTCATTTCGGTTAATCAGGCGCTACGTGAAACGGATGGGGTGATTAAAGCCAAATCTTCGCTCAAAACCCGGCAGGCAGAGGCTATCGTCCCGGAGGGATTTTCTACCGATACGCTCCTTAACGCGGTGGCGAAAACGGGGTATACCGCAACGTTGAACCGTATTGAGCCACAATAAACCACCTTCGGGTGGTTTTGTTCTGTTTTCCGCGTATGATGCCCGGCGGCTGATGCTCCCTTTTGTGCGTTAACTACCGGAATTCCCCTCGTTTCCTGTTAACCTGAATTGGCGGTACCTGTAAGCCGCTCATGCCCATTTGGATCTGTTATCCCACCAGCCATGTAAGATAATCACAGGCAAGAATTTTTACTAAGGAAAAGCGTTATGAAAACGGGACCACTAAACGAGAGCGAACTGGAATGGCTGGATGATGTGCTGACTAAGTACAATACGGACAAGTCTATTCTGGATGTGTCAGAGCTGGATGGCTTACTGACGGCGGTGCTCAGTTCACCGTATGAGATCGAGCCGGAGCAGTGGCTGGTCGCTATCTGGGGTGGTGCGCAGTATGTTCCGCGCTGGTCCTCCGAAAAAGAAATGGCGCGTTTCATGAATCTGGCGTTCCAGCATATGGCGGATACGGCCGATCGTCTGGATGAGTTCCCAGAGCAGTTTGAACCGCTGTTCGGCCTGCGTGAAATTGAAGAACATGAGCTGACTATCGTAGAAGAGTGGTGTTTTGGCTATATGCGAGGCGTCGCGTTATCGGATTGGTCAACGCTACCTGATTCACTGAAACCCGCTCTTGATGCTATTGCGTTACACGGGACAGAAGAAAACTTCGAAGTGGTGGAGAAACTGACACCAGAGGCATTTGAAGAGAGCGTGGATGCCATTCGTCTGGCGGCTCTGGATCTGCATGCTTACTGGATGGCACATCCGCAGGAAACACCGGTTAACGTCCCGGTAAAAGTTGATGCCAAAGTGGGGCGCAACGACCCATGCCCGTGCGGCAGCGGTAAAAAATATAAACAGTGCTGCCTGCATTAAGTAAAAGGGGCGTAAGCCCCTTTACTTTACAGAGCCAATAGTAGGCCTGATAAGCGTAGCGCCATCAGGCAAAATCTTCGTTAACCCACTTCAGGCAGCAGCCCTGCGGCTATAGAAAATTGCACTGCTATCACCACGATGCCGCAAATAAAGACCAGCGCCAGCGCCGGCGTGCCACCCATTACGCGGTAGTTTGCCTGCGGGTTGTGTTTTCTGCTCCGCCAGGCCAGCATGGAAGGGATCAACAGAGCCAAAACGGCCAGGGCAACGCCTGCATATCCCAGCGCCATGACAAAACCTCGCGGATAGAAAAGAGCAAATGCCAGCGGTGGCAGGAACGTCACGACACCAGTTTGCATTCTGCCGGCCACAGTATTACGGCGCTGAAAGAGATCTGCCAGGTAATCAAATAACCCCAGTGCCACACCGAGGAAAGAGGTGGCCAGTGCGAGGTCGGCAAACAGATGCACGGCCAGTTCGACGTGCGGTGAAGCCACGACTTCACGTAATGCCTGTAACAAACCGTTTAAGCCAGCGTGATTGGCTAAAAGTCCCATAAACGTTGACGAGTTAATGCTACCGAGCGTGGCCAGTTGCCAGAAAATATAGGCCACTAACGGGATGGCGCTACCGCTGATAAACACCCAGCGCAGTTTACGGATGTTGCCGTTCATGTAGCTGACGATGCTGGGTACGCTACCGTGAAAACCAAATGAGGTAAAAATAACCGGGATCGCGGAGAGTGCCAGGCCTTGTTGAAGCGGCAGGGTAAGCAGGTTCACCTTATGAATATGCGGCATCAACAGCGCGAGCATTGCCACCAGGAAGATGATTTTGGCGCTAAACAACAGACGATTGAACAAATCAACCAGTGAGGTCCCGACGCACACCACGCCACCGGCAACAAAGGTGAACAGCAATACGCCTGTGGTGGGCGAGATGCTGGTTCCGGTCCAGTCACTGATGCTGGAGGCCAATAGCTCGCCTGCACCACTGATGTAGGCGGCGGTCAGGGCATACATCAAGAACATCATGCTAAAGCCCGTTACCCACTGCCCGTATCGGCCAAGATAGCGTTTTGCCAGTGTGCCAAGCCCGGTGTCTGCCGGTACATGCTGGTACACTTCAAGCAGCAACAGCGCGGTGTAGCACATCAGGGCCCATAGCCCAACCAACAATACCAGCGTGACGCTAAACCCCACGCCTGCCGCCGCCAGCGGCATTGCCAACATACCGGCACCAATCGTGGTTCCCGCCACGATAAAAATACTACCCAGGGTTCTGTTTTTCACGCTTTCCTCTGTCCCAGAGATAATCAACGGTTATATCTGCGGCGCAGGTTAAGGCATAACGCTATTTTCGTCAAATCACCGTTACAAGTGCTGTATATTAATATTTACAGATGCTGAGGCTTAAGATGTATTAAAAATGATATTTATCTGCTCTCTGCCCGCATAAACCTGCGTTAGCGCAAAGCAGCGTTGTGCGGTTCACATTAGGCTACGGGCTTTATTGAGGAGGTAGTATGGAATCTATTCACGGTCACGAAGTGCTCAACATGATGATTGAATCTGGTGAGCAGTATTCACATGCCAGCCTTGAGGCGGCGATTACCGCGCGGTTTGGTGAGCAGGCACGTTTTCACACCTGTTCAGCAGAAGGCATGACGGCGGGCGAGTTGGTCGCATTTTTAGCGGCGAAGGGGAAGTTTATTGCCAAAGAAGACGGCTTCTCTACGCATGAAAGCAAGATCTGCCGCCACTAAGATTCTCGAATAACGGTGGCAAACTGCCACCGTTACCCAACAGCATTAATTCTGTGTATCAAGGGTTGCCAGTTCTTTATCGATGAAATAAAGACCTTCGCCACTTTTACCGGCCAGCGATAACTTATCGATGACAGATTTAAATAATTTCTCTTCTTCATGCTGCTCAGCAACATACCATTGCAGGAAATTAAAGGTCGGATAATCCTGGTGGGTCATTGCCGCATGCGCCAGTTCATTAATTTTTTGGGTGATCAATTGTTCGTGCTCATAGGTTACACGGAACAGTTCATCCAGGGAGGCATATTCTGCAAACGGTGAAGAAACAGTATTAATACGCGGCAGGCTGCCGGTATCCGTCAGGTAATCGAACAAACGCTGCATATGCGTCATTTCTTCCTGGGCGTGACGACGCAGAAACGCGGCCGCACCTTCGAAGCTGTGATAGCTGCACCACGCACTCATCTGTTGGTAGAGCAGGGATGAATATAATTCAAGATTCATTTGCTCATTCAGTTTATCGATCATTTCTGTTTTCAGCATGGTTCTGCTCCACGAACGTTATTATATATTGACGTGGCGCCACTATAATTTGTTATTTAATTATTTGCAAAAGGTAAAATAATAAATTTATTTATTAAAAATGCGAATGGGAATAAAACGCATTAACGCTATTAAATTGATGATATAAATTAAAATAGAATAGATGACCAGCAGGTGTGCTGGTCGGAATGATTAATAATGGAAAGTGGAAGTTTGTGGTACGGCAACACCGTGACACTGCCAGGACAGCGTGATTTTGGTATTCAAACACAGAGAACCGGCATAAACGCTGCAGGTCGCAACTGGCTGGCCAAATCCGACTGCACTGGCATAGCCCATGCGCTGACATTCTTTTGTCGCAGTTCCCTGAGCAACATAGTCGTCGGTACGTGCTGTTTGTAGCATGGCCTGGTTGTAAGTCAGACGAACCACGCCGGTAATGCTGCTGGCTTCGCTGACCTGAGCCTGCTTAGTGATGGTGCATCCCGTCAGCATGAGCGGTAAGAGGGCAAGAATAAAGGTCTTCATGAAATCGCTCTGAAAAATCGGTGATACGCTATCCTGACATACATCACGGCTAATCAATGGCCTGAATAGCCAGAAGATCACCTGCGATTAATCACAACGACACCCTGTTTATGAGTCAAATCTGAAGGCTGGCGCAAAAACCGTGAGCATCTCGATATTTTATGAAACTTTATTTCATAAAAATTGAAAGCTGATTTGCTAAATAGTAATGTGACTGAAATGTCATGACTTACGGCGGGCCCCCCGCGGCGCATTCAGGAGAGTACACAATGAAAATTGCATTGATGATGGAAAACAGCCAGGCAAGCAAAAACGCGATCATTCACCATGAACTTAAGTCTGTCGCGGATGAAAAAGGTTTTCCTGTGTTCAACGTCGGGATGAGCGACGAAAATGATCACCATCTGACTTACATCCATCTGGGCATCATGGCCAGCATTCTGCTCAATTCAAAAGCGGTTGATTTCGTTGTCACGGGCTGCGGTACGGGTCAGGGAGCCATGATGTCACTGAATATTCACCCTGGTGTGGTGTGCGGCTACTGCCTTGATCCCGCGGATGCGTTCCTGTTTGCGCAGATCAACAACGGTAATGCGCTCTCGCTGGCCTTTGCGAAAGGGTTTGGCTGGGGGGCTGAACTGAACGTCCGGTATATGTTTGAAAAAGCGTTTACCGGTCGTAATGGTGAAGGTTATCCGCCAGAGCGGAAAGACCCGCAGGTGCGTAATGCGGGGATTTTGAACCAGGTGAAAGCGGCAGTAGTAAAAGAAAATTATCTTGATACCCTGCGCGCTATCGATCCTGAACTGGTGAAAACCGCCGTTTCAGGTCCACGTTTCCAGCAGTGTTTCTTTGAAAACTGCCAGGACAAAGCGATTGAAGCCTTTGTCCGTGAAGTTATTGGCTAAACCCGGTTGGCCCGATAGTGTGAACTGAACTATCGGGCTTATCGACGCTTATTTGATACAGCGCTTCCTGCATCGCGGGTAAGCCGCAGCGTATCAACCATTCCTATCAGGCAAATCATGGCGATAGCGACGAATGCCAGCCGGAAACTGATGCCGGGTATCGCCCCCAGTGACCACCATTCACTCACTTGATCCCCGATGCGGATCCCGATAGCCGCCAACGAAATCCCTAATCCAACAGCCAGTTGCGTCGCTGTACTAAACAGCGTATTTGCATAGCTCATCTGTGATGCAGGAACATCCGCAAATGCCAACGTGCTGACACCGGTAAACTGAATTGAGCGAAAAACGCCGCCCAGATACAGCACCAGTAAAATTACCCATACGGGAGTTTGCGGCGTGATCAGCGCACAGGCCAATAGCGCCAGCACATTAAGCGCGCCGTTTATCAGCAGCAGCTTTTTAAAGCCTAACCAGCGTATTAACGGGGTAGTCGCGGGTTTAATCGTCAGGTTGCCAACAAACACGGCCAATACCAGGGAACCGGCATGAAAAGCATTCATACCAAAACCAACCTGAAACATCAGTGGCAACAGAAAGGGTACCGCACTGATAGAAGCACGAAACAGAGAACCGCCGTACATCGTGACACGAAATGTAGGAACGCGCATGGCATCCAGACGAATCATCGGCCACGCGGTTTGGCGAAAATGACGCAGGGCAAACAGGAACGTGGCGATTCCAAGTACCAGAAGTCCCGCAGTTAACCAGCCCTGCGGCTGTTGGGTTCCCAGCAGTTCCATCGCATATACCAGACTGACCATCGCGACCGATGTGGCAATAAAACCGGGAAAATCGAACGGGCGACGTTCGTCATCATGAATATCCGGGATAAAACGCAGCGCCAGCGCTATCGCCAGCAACCCCAGTGGCACATTAATAAAGAAGATCCAGCGCCAGTTGGCATAACTGGTAATAAATCCGCCCAAGGGGGGGCCAATTATGGGGGCCACTAAGGCAGGCCAGGTCAGGGTGGCGATCGCGGTGATCAACTGATGTTTAGGCGTGGTACGCAGAACGGCGAGGCGGCCGACCGGCACCATCAGTGCCCCCCCGACACCCTGTAAAATGCGCATTGCCACAAAGCCTTCAATGCTGGTGGCGAGTCCGCATAAGACTGAGGCGAAGGTAAAGATCGCCAGTGCCAGGGTAAACACTTTTCGGGCACCAAAACGATCGGCAATCCAGCCACTGGCAGGGATGAGAACCGCCAGCGTAATCAGATAAGCACTGATGCCGATGTTCAGATCAACGGCCTGCACGCCGAAACTTTTTGCCATATCGGGCAGGGCCGTCGCAATCACCGTGCCATCGATGAACTCCATAAAGAAGGCCCCGGCGACCAGTAGTGCAGCCGGAGAAAGACCCCGCTTATTTTCAACCGCTAAATGTTCACTCATGTTGTGCTTGCCATCTCAAACGAAATTAACTGGAGCTGTTTTTTTATTTTCAGCGCGGCTGTACTGCTTTCGCCGCTACCGTTTCGAGCGCTGAATGGGTACTATGACGACCTTTCTATAAGGAGCTCACTATGTCCCAAACACTGAATGCCGATCAGGAACTGCTCTCGGACGTTGTTGCCTGCCAGTTGGTTATCAAGCAAATCCTGGATGTTATTGATGTTATTGCCCCGGTAGAAGTTCGGGAAAAAATGTCCAGTCAACTGAAAAGCATCGACTTTTCCAGCCATCCCGCGGGGGCTGATCCCGTTACGATGCGCGCAATTCAAAAAGCGGTTGCGTTGATCGAGCTGAAATTCACCCCGCAGAATGAGTCTCACTAAAATAAACCGTTGTTTCAGGTTTTAGAAAGGTTTTTTTGCGCCTCTCAGAACGGGAGGCGCAGATTTGTCGCGATCGGGTATCAGTGATGTTGGTAGTTTACGACGTTTAGCAAATGCTTATCCGTTTGCGCCATACACAATCCAGCGCGTTTAGCGCTACGAACTTCATCAAGAATCGTTTGTAACAGCACGCCATCCTGCTGCTGTTCTTTTTCCAGATCATGAAGAAAATCAACGGTTGGCGCGTCGTTCAATGCTTCGGCTTCATCCGTCAAACGCGACAGCGTACGCGAACGCTGTTGATAATCTTCCAGCGTTTTCTGAAACAGTTCTTCAAGCGAAGTTAGCTCATCACCGGGAACATCGATGGCCTTGACGATGGGGTTAGCCCCTGCGCTTTTCATAAAATTAAACATACGCATCATTTGCGTCACGTTACCCTGCGCCTGAGTGCGCAGAAACGTCGCGGTGCCTGTCAGGCTGTGTTCGTAGCACCATTCACTGAGGTGAAGGTAGAGATTCGATGCGTAAAACTCAAGGTTCATTTGCGTGTTGAGTTTGTGAACAATTCCAACTGCAGCCATATCAATATCCTTATTTCCAGAAAGGAGAAGTACGTCACCAACGCCAGTACAACGGGCTGCCGTTGCACTTCACATCTACGTACGAGTAATACTGTTAGCAGAAAAAATCCGTTCCGCCGGTCCTTTAGATGATCACGAATTATATTCGCTTCCGATCGTGAATCAGCATAGCGCGTGCTTGGCATTAAGAAAATCCTTAAAACGGCCTATTTATGTTTTTTTACATATTGGTATAGCAATATTCTTGGCTATGCCATTTGTGTATATAATGTGTG
>NZ_JANEWJ010000035.1:0-47150 GCF_028069755.1 Citrobacter sp. Igbk 16
ATTACATATTGAACTACTACAACAGTGTCAGACCTCACCATTATAACGGTGGGTTGACACCGGAAGAGTCCGAGAACAGGTACCATTTTTACTGTAAAACCGTGGCCAGTATTACTTGACCACTACACGCGCCTGTAATTTCTACCGCAAACAGGGCATGACCTTAATTAAAAGCGACTATTTCAAAACTGCTTCACAGCAGAGCGTCATCAGGATCATGGGGATCACTGTCTAGCGTGTGACCGGCCGCTCCGTGCCAGAAGCGGAAGTTCCAGCACTTGTGGTAAACCGGTTGTAATAGGGAGAGTAAGCCAGGCAGATTGCTATTCAACACGTATCACATCGGGATAACGCTCTGTTGCTGCTTCATGGCAAATTTTCCTAGGGTAACTGGCAGGTTTGATCCTATGTATCGGCAGTTCATACCCAATTTTGGCGGCCCAATGCTCCGCCATTGAGGCAATAAATATAGATTTCGTCATTACAAACGACACCATAAGGATGGTCCCATTACTGTATATATAGTCATACCACCTTTTTTCCAAATCCGGTATTTTAACACGTGATGTTTATAATAACTTCGCGTTTACAGTTATTAACATTCCAATATCATAATTAATTTCAATGTTTTCAATCCGTTCCACAGTATCAGTGGCGTCATTTTTCCACAGTTCGTCATTGCCCTTCATATGAAGGTATACGTAGCAAGATAATAAAAAAATTCACTCATCCAGAATTAAATTTTTGATTATGATTTGACGAAGACCATGTTTACAGTGTTTTACATTAAAACATGCATTTGATATGAATCAATTAATAAGGTGATGATAGTTAAATGAAAAATAGTAAGCTGACTATGATTTTCACACTGATAGCGGCATTCTCTGCACAAGTTCTTGCTGATTCAGAGAATGTAGTAACAGGCGGATATGCGCACACTAAAACAGCGGGCAACAGCTTTAATGGTGTGAACTTCAAGTACGGCTATACACCCAATGAAATGGATCTGGGGGTAATTTCATCTCTGACGGTAACGGCGAACGGTGACGATGACATTGACCGTGGCTATGGTTCCGCTCTGGTCGGTGCCAGCTACCGTGTGAATGATGTTCTGAAGCCTTACGTGATGATTGGTGTGGGTCGTGGTGCCGTAAAAGAAGATGGTGATACCGACACTTCTACCGGCTTCGCATACGGCGCTGGTATCCAGGTAACCCCCATTTCTGGATTTACTCTTGATGCGGGTTATGAAGGGTCTAAGGTTTTTGGTTCACAGGTTAATAGCGTTGTTATTGGCGCTGGATGGAAATTCTAAGGAATTAATAAATGAAATATTTGATGATGGTAGTTTGTGCTTTATCCGTAGTCTCACTTTCCGGCTGTAAGAGTCTTGACCAGCGTTTAAGTGAGTGTGAAGCTCATGGCGTTGACAGAAATATTTGCTATGAACAGGACCAGGCTAATCAGCGTCAGTATCAGCAAACCAGCGCTACCCTGACAAGTGCAAACACTATGGCTGATGCTTACAAAGAAGGTAGTGGCGATAGCCACAAGAAAAAGCACAAGTCTAAATTAGATAAATTCTTTGGTGACTAAGTTTAGGTGAATATGATGAAAAAATTAATTGCGATTATTACTTTTTCTATTTCTTCTGCACTGATTTCTTACTCCGTTCAGGCAACCACAAAAGTTTCTGAACCACACACCCATTCAGCAAAGAAAGCAGGTGTGAAACAGTGGAAGGGGATGAAGTTAGAAGTAACTAAGAATGGCCTTACCGTGGATAGCAAACCAGCAGCGGTATCAGAAACCAACAAAGATGCGACCGTGTATCAACAAGGGCTGTTTTCTTATATCGTCTATGCAAATGGCAAGATTGCCGTCATGGATGATAAAAATCAGTTCCAGGGTTATGCAAAATAAAAGCTAAACGCTCATCCTTTTCCAGACGATACGGATAAACCCGTAGTTCGCATGGTCTGGGCTGTAGTTAGTCCGTCTGTGGTGTTCCCCATAATTAAGCGGGTTACGATGTCGGGTTTCATTAGTCTTGCTTTAGGTCACTGGATTATTTCTGGTTGGGTCATCATTGTGTTGTCACTCTCATTAACACAAGTTGAACAATTAATTGACCTTGCGATTGAACGTGGCAAGTACCATAAATACGAAATATGCGTAAGTTCAATAGTTGGCGTTAGCTGCATTTGGCTAATTATCAGCGTAATGTCATTGTTTGAAGAAATTTTTCTGACATTTTAAAAATACTACAACACGACAATATCACCATGAAGTAAGTGCAAGAAGTCGTAGTAGGGTAATTTCTACAGCCCCCAACCATCATCGGGGGCATTTTTATATCTTGCACTGTAGTGGGTAGCTAAATTTGGCCACTTTCAAAGATATGCTATTTTCTGCTTGTCGCTCTAAGCAGACCCAATGACCACGCAGCCTGTCCGTTGCGTGTCAGAAGCGGACGTAGAATCAAATAGATAAACAATGCTTAAAGGCCGAGCGTACGTTTTCGTATAGTACAGGTGATAGTATTACATTTTCCCAAATATTATTGTGTCCAGCTTTGGGAATGGTCAGAAGTTGCTTTTGACAACAGCATGATGCAGAGGATAATAGCTTTTCTGGAATTTCTGAGGGAATGATTACATCATTTTCGGCAGCAATAACCAGTAAATTCCCGTTAAACTCAGCGGCAATGTCCCATGCATCTGTATGTTCCCAACTCCTGTGTTGTCGTATGATTGCAGAAAAATCAGGGCCAAACTTAACTTTATACGCAGGTGTTGAGTAGACACCCGGAACCATAAGGATGAGAGATTGGAATTGCAACGTTTTGCTAAGTTGAAGTGCATTGTAAGCACCCATACTGATGCCCATACAACCTGTAAGCACCTGCCCTAGGGAAGCGATCACAGCTTCTGCTTGCATCGTACGATTAAAAAGAGAAGATTCGTGAATGTCTCCCCCTGTTTCACCATGACCTAAAAAGTCGAATATCGTCGTTCCAAAACCTAGATTATCCAGAAGATCTCGGTATTTGTAGAAAACGGTCCGATCTTTGCCTCCACCATGAAGCATCAGTACATGTCCATTGCGCCCAAATGTGCTTTCAGCATGAATTGTTTTGCCATGAAAGGGGACTTGGAAATAGAGGCTAGAAATCATCTTCGTATGCGCTTTTGCGATATGATTTATTCGTTGTATCAAACCCGATTACTTCATGCAATGTTAGGTTGAATGGTGCTCACCGCCAGCCTTGTAGCTCTGAGCCGTTGCTCACGAGCCAGATAGGCATAACTTCCTGCCGAACCCAGCGCCGATAGAATTCACTCCTGCGTCAGTCAGTTTCTCAATCAACGATACAAATGAAGCTTCTGCTATTTCACCATCGACAAGGGGCGTAAGGGGAAATGCACTCAGACCAGTAAACATGTTTGCTTCCTTATAAAAGAAATAATCATTTCCCAAACCAGCATGGTTTCCGGGGAGCGTTTCTTATCGGGTGAACCTACGGGAGCCGATCACACACAGAATGACTCCCAGTGTGATCAGCACCATCAGGGGGCTGACGGTTTCATGCAGGAGCGTGGCTGAAAGACACAAACCAAAGAAAGGTTGTAGAAGTTGCAGCTGTCCGACCGCAGCAATGCCTCCGATTGCCAGCCCTTTGTACCAGAAGATAAAACCAATCATCATGCTGAAGAGCGACACATACCCCAGCGAGACCCAGGCTGACGTTCCGATGCCGGAAAATGTGGCTGGCATGGTGAGCAAGGACGCGATGAGCATGAAGGGCAGAGAAATAATTAGCGCCCAGCTGATAACTTGCCATCCGCCCAATATGCGGGTCAGTTTGGCACCCTCGGCATAACCCAGGCCACAGGCAATCACCGCCGACAGCATCAGTAAATCACCGGTAAGCGAAACAGAGGCACCTCGCGAGAGAGCAAATCCCATCACCAGCAGACTGCCAATCACTGAGAAGATCCAGAAGGCCAGTTTGGGCCGTTCGCCACCCCGCAGGACGCCAAAAGTCGCAGTTGTCAGAGGCAGAAGACCCAGAAAGACGATCGAGTGGGCAGAGGTGACATGCTGCAACGCCATCGCCGTCAGTAGCGGAAAGCCAATCACCACGCCCACTGCCACGATCACAAGTGGGATGAGGTGCGATGCGTGTGGGCGTTTTTCCCGGAAACCGAAGATCAACATGACAGCCACTATTCCAGCAATGGAAGCACGGAGGAATGTCAGGAAGAACGGATCCATATCGAGTACGGCAACACGCGTGGCAGGTAAAGAACCACTAAAGATCACGACACCCAACAGGCCGTTAACCCAGCCGGAAACTGAGCTGGGATCGGTTTTATGTACCACTGAATTAACCAAGTTGACCTCGTTATCTACGTTTTGCCCGCAGGCTTGAGCATTTGTCAGGCGGATGGTAATCTCAGTAATCTGATACAATCAAATTATTGTCATGGATACATTTGATGAAAGCGCGTTACAAAGCCATCGTGGATAAATTTGCGGAGATGATTCGCAGCGGAAAAATCCTGGCCGGCAGCCGTTTGCCGACTCACCGCGATCTTTCTGCTCAGGAACATATCTCGCTGGCTACGGCAACACGGGTCTACAGCGAGCTGGAAGCAATGGGCCTTGTCAGCGGTGAGACCGGTCGGGGGACATTTGTCCGAGAAATTTCGTTGCCTTATGGCCATGGTATCGACCAGCTTGCCGTGGCAACGGATGTGCTGGATCTGAATTTCAACTATCCTGCTCTGCCAGGGCAAGGTGAGCTGCTGCGCGACGCACTCCGGCAGATATCTACCGCTGGGGATATCGAATCACACCTGCGTTACCAGCCTCATGCAGGCAGGCTCTCTGAGCGAGAGATCATTGCAGAACACCTGTCAGGAAGGGGATTTAAACCGACAGCGGACAATGTTGTGATTGTGAATGGCGCACAACATGGGCTGACGGTGACAGCAATGGGGCTGCTGAGGCCTGGAGACGTTGTAGCTGTGGATGCACTTACCTATCCGGGGTTTAAAGTCCTGGCCGAGTTGTTCCATCTTGAACTCATCGCGATCCCGTCCCTGACCAATGGGCCGGATTTCAGCGTACTCAGACAGTTATGTCAGAAAAGACATATCAGGGCAGTGTATGCCATGCCAACCTTACATAACCCCCTGGGATGGGTGCTGACACATTGCCAGAGAAAGGATCTGGCGGCCATTGCCCGTCAGCATGACTTACTGATTATTGAAGATACCGCCTATTCGTACCTGATCCGACGCCCCCCTCCACCGATTGCATTTTACGCACCTGAGCGTACGGTTTACGTCACCGGCTATTCAAAGAATGTTGCCACTGGTCTTCGGGTTGGCGCCGTTGTGTGCCCTGAAGCATACCGTCCCGCCCTCGAAAGGGCCGTCCGGGCAACAACATGGAATACCCCATCATTGATGACCACGCTGGTATGCAACTGGATACAGGATGGCACCGTTGAACGTTTCGAAGAACTTAAGCGGCAGGATGCCCGTCATAGACAAGCTGTGCTCAGAGATGTCCTGGGCGACATCCCCTGTATTACGCATCCGGGCTCCTATTTTGCCTGGATGCCACTTTCCGATGAATCACGGGCCGATCGTGTCGTTAAAGTTCTGATGGATAGCCATATTTCAGTTTCAACTGCCGAACCTTTCTGCACATCACAGACCACTCCCCAGGCTATTAGGGTAGCGCTTGGCTCTGTCTCGATTGAGAACTTGTACAAAGCATTGTTGAAAGTACGCAGCGCCCTTGAAAATGAACAATATCGTTAATTGCAGAGGTAAGGGTTCAGTAATCAAAAAAGCTAATTTTACGCAGCTAAAACGAGAAAGTTCACTATATAAACAATTATGTGAACGTCCGTTTTTCGCTCACAGCGGACCTTCAGATCCGTTAGTTAGTCCACTCCGTGCCAGGAACGGAAGTTGTATATTCACTGGAATGCGACAGATTCAGGTATGGTGATTCGTCATTACGCGTAGTTGATATTTTATCAACGTACTATCCTGGAAAGGATAAAATCCACACGATCCTCTACAGAAACACATGGCAATTCAATCAACTGATAATCATACGTACGGTATGTTTTCACCATTGCCTGATATGTCGCTATGGCGATATCGAAAGATTGTTTACGCTCTGTATCCTGTACATATATGTCACGCCAGGGTGGTGCAATAAATACGGTTCGGTTATAGCGAAATTTCTCGATGGCATTTTCCAAATGCCTCGGTATGGTAAGTTCAGAAAGGCTTAAATAACCTACAACATCAGGAACGCCACGGTCGAATAAGCATGGTTGTGTTTGCCCTTCAGCTTCGTGCCACGAACGCATTTCCCAGGATAGCATGAGCTCTGCAAATGCAGTCTGGTTGGCCCACGGTAATGCATTGCCACCTATGTTCACCTGATCTTGTATAACGCCTCTTCCCGCTTCTTTAGAGCACCAAAACCCTCGTTTCTTAATCGTATCAATTATCGTGCTTTTGCCTGACCCAGGACCACCTGTAAGAATGAAACGATGTTGAAAAGCTGAAGACATTGAACCCTCCTATACATTTATAGACGCGATAAAGCAGCAATACTGATGGCGCACGTTTCACGAGTTGCCAGATTACTTGTTGACGGTTTTACTAGCTATATTTTATATCCCCATTGAATATCTGCTCCCGCTCAAAGCGAACCTTGCAGTGCTTCGCTAGATGCCATGAAACGGACGTTTCAGTAGTCGTTCGGGCTGTTTTCAAACTCACCCACCCCTTTGTGCTACGATATTTGCTTTAGATTGTCACATAGGATCAGATTTTGAATTCATACATTTTCCTTGCCGGGGCCATCGTAGCTGAAGTCATAGGTACAACCCTGATGAAGTTCTCTGACGGATTCACACGCCTATGGCCATCTGTAGCAACTATTGTGTGCTACTGCACCGCCTTTTATCTTCTCTCCCAGACTCTGTCGACCATTCCGACGGGTATTGCGTACGCAATTTGGTCAGGAGCTGGAATCGTATTAATTAGCCTTTTGGGCTGGTTGGTCAGTGGGCAAAAACTTGATTTTCCAGCGATCGCAGGCATGCTTCTTATTTGTGCTGGGGTTCTGGTTATTAATATTTTTTCAAAATCCTCCCTACATTGATTCTCTTATCTTGCTCAAGTAGGAAAAGCGCATATGAAAATACCAAAACTCCATACGGAACGCTTGCTGTTAAAACCATTAGAAGCCGAAGATGCCTCGCAGATTCAGGTGCTTTATCCACGCTGGGAGATAGTTCGCTATATGGTTTCCTCAGTACCCTGGCCCTATCCTGATAACGGCGCGGAGAATTACGTCAATAACGTTGCCCTGCCTGATATGGAAAAAGGGATTGCGTGGATCTGGACTATCAGACTCCGTGAGGCCCCTGACGCTCTAATAGGTTTAATTTGCCTTTATGACGTTGAGGATAATAACCGTGGATTTTGGTTAGATCCGGAATATCAGGGGCAGGGTTTTATGCGTGAGGCCAGTAATGTCGCTACGGATTACTGGTTTAATACGTTAAATAAGACGGTATTGCGTGCGCCGAAAGCATCTCTCAATATCCGTTCCAAACGAATTTCGGACAGTAGCGGCATGCGGCTTATCAAGACGGAAAAGAAAGAGTATGTCAGCGGGTTGCTGGATTCTGAACTTTGGGAAATCACGCGCGACGAATGGAACGCTCGTCAGGTTGGTTAATATAAATGATGGAATGTACAGTGTGGGCTTCCCGATGTTTGAGAAAGTGGAAGTCAACGGTGCCGCTACGCACTCGGTATTTCGTTACCTGAAAGACGAATTCTCCGCCGCGCTGGGTGGGCGGATCAAGTGGAATTTTACTACGTTCCTGATCGGGCGTGACGGCAAGCCGCTCAAGCGTTTTACCCCTTCACTACCCCAGAGAAAATAGAAACCACTATCCTTACCGCGCTTAAAGTCTGAGCGCCCCTGTAATTCAATCCGACCCTGCCTGCTCCAGTTCGCTGTCTGAATAAAAAACACGCTGCAAAATCAACAAAATATAATCAACTTGCTTAATTACTCTGCAATCGCGTGAAAACATGCAGAAAAATGCTAATTCCCTCTTGCCTCATTCGGTCTGTGCCGCTAATATTCGTCCCCGTTGTCACCTACAACGTTGCGTTCATAGCTCAGTTGGTTAGAGCACCACCTTGACATGGTGGGGGTCGTTGGTTCGAGTCCAATTGAACGCACCATTTGCGTCCGTAGCTCAGTTGGTTAGAGCACCACCTTGACATGGTGGGGGTCGGTGGTTCGAGTCCACTCGGACGCACCAAATCATATCCCTTTGATTTGGTGCTTTTCTACTTCGAAAATTCTCAAACGTTCTCCTGAAATTCGCCCTATTCTTTGCGCAGACATGTAAGATACTTCTGCACCGATCGCTCCACAATCTGTCTGGCATTAAATTTAATATCCTGACCTTCAAATGCACCATAGAGTCGGTCGAATCTGACATCCTGCAACGCGTGCATAATGTGGATAACCGCGCTTGCCGACAATGGCAGCATATTGGGGTAGCTCCACATAAACGACACTGCATCCGCACCGGGGGTGACCTGCAGAATATCGCCCGCGAGGATTATCCCCTCTCCATCATCAATATGCATAATACTCCCCCCCGCAAAATGTCCGCCCAGACGTAACAACGTCACGGTAGGGAGCAATTTATGCACATCGCCTTCCCACAGCCGAATAGAGGGACTGTCACGCATAATCCACTGGCGATCGTCAGCATGCAGATAGATTGGTGCATCGAATGCTGCCGCCCAATCCTGCATCGTGGAGTAGTAGTGAGGATGCGAAATAGCAATAGCGCTCAACCCACCCAGCGCGGTGATGAGCGTCTGCGTGGCCGGGTCCAGATTCGCAATACAATCCCAGAGCACATTCCCCTGCGGGGTGCGTAGCAAAAATGCCCGCTGGTTAATGGCAAACCGTGGCACAGTCTGAATGCTCAGTAGCAAATGCTCATGCTGCTGCCATTTATTCGTATGCGTCGCGTGAAGCACGGCTGGATCGATCCATGATTGCCCGCTAACGGGAACATACTGGCGCTCATCTTCGCAGATTTTGCAATGCGTTATCGCCCCTTGCGCATCGTCATAGGACGTCCCGCAGGTCTTACACAAGATTGTCATTTGTCTTCCCCCTGCACGCATGCCCTCTTCCGTTCCCGTTCAGGATCTTTTCATTACGGTCAAAGCATAGAACAAAAAAAGATAGCGTCAGCATCCCACCGCACCCTGGATCAAATACCCCGATGAATGTGACTACGACACCAAATGATACAAGCGGAACCGCGTCACCAGATGCCTTCAAAATCCCTTGTACAGAGCGTATCATTCATCTTCTTCGCCTAACCGCCATAGCCCAGAGATCAGATTTCATGCCCTCTTCAATCACCCTCCTTGCTGCGGGAAGTTTACGACTGGCATTTACCCCACTGCTCAATCAGTTCACCCGCCTTAGCGGCATTGAGGTCAACGTTGGCTATGGCCCGGCAGGGTTGCTACGCGAGCGTATTGAAGCCGGGGAACCGTGTGCACTGTTCGCCAGTGCAAATCGGGCACATCCGCAACGGCTACTGGACACACGCCAGGCCGTTTCCACGCATACACTGTGCTGGAATCAACTGGGTCTGGTCACCAACCGGCGCGGTGAATGGCTGGATTTACTTCGCGACCCGGCACTGCGTATTGGCACATCCACACCGGGTTGCGACCCTTCCGGTGATTATACCTGGGCATTATTCGACAACATGGATGCACTGGAACCGGGCCTTGGACGACAGCTTCGTGCACGCGCCCTGCCACTGGTTGGCGGCCGCGATACGCTCAGCATCCCGCCTGGTGAGTTGGCAAGCAGTTGGATTCTTCGCCAGGGGTTGGCCGATCTGTTTATTGGTTACGCGCATTATGCAAAAGCACTCGGTTCACTGTCCGATGTTCGCTACGTTGCTATTCCTGCTGAACAGAACATCTTGTGTGAATACCAACTCGCGGTGCTCGATGCTTCTGAGGAAGTGATGAGACTGGTTAAATTTATGCTTGCCCACGACGGCCAGGCGTTGCTGACCGCCGCCGGTTTCTTGCCCGTTAGCGCTGGATCGCAAACAGCGGCGCAATAAACGGAGTCTGATAGTTTTCCACACTGAATTTTCGCAATGGCAGGCCATAGGCCTGGAACAGATTGTCTTCTGTCACCACGCCGTCTGTCGGCCCTGCCAGCCATTTGCCCTCGGGAAGCAACAACAGCGTATGGGTTGCAATCTGTAAGGCGTGCAACGGATCGTGCGTCGAGAAAAGCACGCTACAGCCCTGCCGGTGTGCCAAATCGCTGATGAGCTGTAGCACGACCTGCTGATTAGCAAGATCCAGCGCTGAACATGGCTCGTCAAGCAACAGCGTCTGGCATTCCGTAACCAGAGCGCGGGCAATCATCACCAGTTGCTGCTGACCACCAGAAAGTGAGCTAAACGATGTGGCGGCGAGATGCGCAATGTTTAGCTGTTCCAGCGCCTGCTCCGCCCGTTGTTGATCCTGACGGCTGGGCTGAGCAAACAATTTTACGTGCTGCGCCCGCCCCATCAACACCACATCGCTCACCGTATAGGGAAACGGCAGATGGCAATGCTGGGCCACAATGCCTATCCCCCCATGAACGTCAATACTCCCGCCCAGTGCGGGTCGCGTGCCCGTGAGCGTATCCAGCAGCGTGCTCTTGCCCAGACCGTTTCGCCCAAGCACCGCCCAGATCTGGCCTTGCTCACACTGAAAAGTGAGGGGGTCAAACAGTGGAGAGCGATAGCCATAGCTAAGCTGATTCACGCTGAGCGCAACAGATGTCATTGTTTCCCCCGACGACTGGTACGAATGAGTAAGAAGGCAAACAGCGGTGCGCCGAGCAACGCGGTGATGATCCCCAGCGGTATTTCCGCATGCATCAGGGTGCGGGCGATATCATCGACCGCAATCATAAAACCGCCCCCCATCCAGAATGCACACGGGAGCAAGCGACGATGATCAACCCCCACCAGCAGCCGCGCAAGATGGGGAATAACCAGCCCGACCCAGGCAATGCTGCCGCTGACCGCCACCTGAGCAGCAACTAAAAACGCGCAGCACACCAGCACGCTACGCCGCAGCGGGACCACCGCCACGCCCAGCGCTTTAGCATCTTTATCATTGAGCGATAACAGATTTATCCGCCAGCGCAACTGGTACAACATCGTCGCCGCAATGGATACCGGGATCGCCAGCAGCAGGACTTTATGCCAGTTAGCCGTGGCAAAACTGCCCAGCAGCCAGAATACGATGTTGGGCAAGGTTTCTTCCGTATCGGCCTGGTATTGAATCAGGCTCACCAACGCGGCAAAAAAACCACTTAAAATAATGCCAGACAAGATCAGCACCAGCGTATTTTCCAGCCCTTGTAAGGCCGCAATGGCATACACCAGAATGAGCGCCGCCAGACCGAAGAAGAAGGTTGACCCCATCATCAGCCACGGCTCAAGGCCCAGCAGAATAGCCAGCGTCCCACCGAAGGCCGCCCCCGAGGTTACGCCTATGATGTGCGGGTCGACCAATGGGTTGTGAAACACCCCTTGCAAGGTAGCACCACACAATCCCAGCGCACCACCCGCCAGCAACGCCATCAGAATACGCGGTAGTCTGACCGTCCATATCACCTGACTGGCAATATCCTGCGCATCGCCAAAATGGGTGAGTTGATAAAACACGTCACGTAGCGACAGCGGATATTGTCCGAGACACAGCGAACTAACCCCCAGCACCAACACCCCTACTATCAGTAATGATTGCAGGGGGAAACCCCGTTTACTTAGCAGCATCAGACTGCCAGTTCACACGATAAAAACGTTGGTAGTAATCCTGCGCCTGTGCATCCACGTCGACATTCTTATAGGCATCCGGGTAAAGTTTTTTAGCCATCCACAGCTCACCTATCGCCAACGCTTCCGGCATTGGATAGCCCCAGGCTTTGGCATATTCAGGCATCAACCAGACGCGATGATTTTTCACCGCATCAATGCCCTGCCAGTTAGGATCGTTTTGGATCTCAGTGACCACCTGCGGATATCGGTCCTGAACAAAAATCACCTGCGGGTTCCACGCCAGCACCTGCTCAAGCGCCACCTGACGTGCGCCTTTCACGCTGGCCGCCGCCACATTTAACCCACCCGCATGTTGCATCATCAGGCCGGTGTATTTCCCGGAACCGTAGGTCATAAGATCAGGGTTAGCCATATAAATGCGAACCTTTTGCGCTTCCGGTATGGCTGCAACTGGTGCATTGAATTTTGCTCGCGCCGTAAAGACGTAATTGATCAGCGTTTCCGCCTGCGTTTTACGCCCTACCACATCCGCAATCAGGCGGATCCCCTGCTTTAAACCGTCGTTGTAGACCTGCTCTTCATCAGCCATCGTCGGGTTCATTTTATTCTGTTGCCCGGCAATATCCTGACGTAACGAGATAGCCACCACCGGGATACCGGCATTCTGAATCTGCTGGATCATCTCGGCGGGCGCATAGTTGGCGACGAACACTACCTGTGGATGAATCGCCAGCAGACTTTCGATATTCACGCTGGTGAGATCGCCAGGCGTAGGCAGCGTAGTTATTGTCGGCATAAACCTGGCAAACTCAGGCCCAAGCTGTTTTTTCCAGCTCGACATCACGCCGACGATATCCTGCGCAGCATCCAGTTGCACCAGTATATTCAGCGTCTGGTGTTGCAGAACAACCACCTTATCGACATGGTCAGGGATCGTAACCTGACGCCCAAGTTGATCGGTGATAGTGCGATCCGCCTGCGCGGAAAAGGCAAAAAACATGCTGGCGCAAACCAGCACAAAAGAGCGAAGCGTTAACATAGATACCATCTGGACTGGGAAAAATTCGATATGCATTAAATTATATAACGTGATAACTGGCAACCCATTATCGCCAGGCACGGTATACCGCCACGCGGTTCGTCACGGCAAATACAGCGTGTAAACCTGAACTGGCCTGCATTTGCCCGTCTGCGCTTCCCGATTTACCCCTGTGGGGGTAGGCCGGCTAAAATCCGCATCGCCTGCGCCTCGCTAAGCGAATAATCAAAAAACTGGCGGTAAAAATCGCGGGTTACGTTAACCATATCCAGACCGCTAAACAGTGTTGGATGCAGTTTTGACGCGGCCCACAGCAACTGCAACGCACTTTCGGTTCCATAGCGATCCCAAGGGAAGACGCCCGCCGGATTGCGCCAGACTTTGCCCTGTTTCACCGCGTTAAGTTCTTTGAACAACGCGGCATAAGGTGAACTGGCAATATCGCCACATCCCGCCCCGAGAATAATCACCTCCGGCTGCCAATACAGCACCCGCTCGGGTGAGACTTCTTTCATGTTACCGTCCACTTCCCCGGCGACGTTCCGCCCACCAGAGAGCGCAATCCAGGTATCAATCAACGTGTTTCTACCGTCGACTTTCAGTGGGTTTAGCGACTGAATGTGCAGAACCCGCGGGCGCTGATTTTCCGCTAACGTCGCCGTTTTAGCGCGAACATCCGCAATAGTGCGGGTTAAAAATTGATTATATGCCACCGCCCTGGCGCGCGCCTGGTCCGTACCCAACACGTCCGCCGTGGTCGTGACTGACTTTTCCATCGACGGATAATCAGTAAATGCCATTTCCAGCGTCGGGATACCCGCCTGGTTGTAACTCTGCGCATCCCCCTTGCCCTTTGCGACAAACAGTACGTCGGTATGCAGAGCCAGCAGGGCCTCGCTATTGAATGACGTCCCGTGAATTTGTAAGGCCTGATTAAGCGATGGGTTTATTTTGAACATCCACGGCTGGCTCTGTGGGTGGTTGACGGTGGCGACAATCTGACGTCCCGCCCCCAGCGTCATCAGCACCGAGTGATGGGCAAACCAGCTATCCGCAATACGTTGAACCTGTGTGGGGACGGTGACAGTGTGACCGGCATCATCCACAACCTGACGCGTGGCCAGGGCGGGAAACGCCAGCCACACACAGAGCAGCCATGTGTGGCACGTTTTCATCAGCAATCCTTAAAAATCAACCTGAACAGAAATCTGCGCCTGACGTGGGGCGCCAAGTTGCGCGCTGGCCGCCCCGGCCCCCGTATAACCCGTCAACGCGCCGGGGACAATGTTGGTCCAGTAGCGGCGGTCAGTCAGGTTAGTGATATCAAACCGGAAAGTCGTGGGTGTGTTCCACAGTCTGGTGGCATAACGGCTACCAATATCCACCGTGGTATAACTGCCTACCCAGGTATCATTCGCGTTATCGGTAGCCCGACGTCCGACGTAATGCACGTTGGCATCCACATCCAGTCCCTGAACCTGTTCAATGCTATAGACTGCCAGCACATTCGAGGTAAAGCGTGGCAAGCCGACAACCTGCTTACCATCTGCATTACTGGCGGCAGTGTTGTGCAGCATGGGGTCCAACCAGGCGGCTCCCCCTAACACCCGTAAATTTTCCGTGATATGCCCATCAGCCATCAGTTCCAGCCCACGGTTCTTCTGCGTACCGTCCTGAGCAAATTCACCGTTGTCGTTGGTATAAGCAAAGGGACGTTTTGCTTCAAATAGTGCAGCGGTGAGCAGCAGATCTTTGACGGGCGCATATTTTGCCCCCACCTCCACCTGATGGCTGCGATACGGATCCAGTACGTGTCCTGCGTTGCTGGCCCCGGCCGGTGCGGTATCCCCCTGCTGCAAACTGTCAGCCCAGGTGGTGTACAGCGTGACCTTCTCAACCGGTTTATACATCAGGCTGGTGGAGCAGCTCATGCCGTTATCCTTTTGGCGACTGGTTTCATGACCGGATTTGTTATAGTTGCTGACGGTAAACAGGTTTTCGCTACCTGACAGCAACAAACTCCATTGCGGAGTGAAATGCAGCGTATCGCTTAACAGAAATGCATGCTGCGTAGTGGTCGCCGAATGATAGCGATTAGTAAAGTCAGGATAAGGCGGGCGTGGATAGTCGGGATGTTGATCAAGTGAAGAATGCCCCAGCGTAAAGGTTCCCCCATTTCTCGGGTTATAGTTTTTCCATACAAATCCGCGCATTCCGGTCGCGATATCCTGCGTCAACCAGCCAGAATCAATGCTGCCGGTCAGGTTCGCTAAATAGCTATTGATCGTAAAGCGACTGGCCGCTGAATTCGAGGTCGTGGTGGTGTAGTGACCCCGATTATCCGTCAGGGTATTGGTTACCGCCGTCGATTCACGGTCAGCAACCTGGTGTAAGGCTCCCAGATCCAGCATCCAGTTACCGTCAAAATCATGCTTGATGTGCATGTCCGCGGTAGTCGTTTCATCATCATGACCCGCATACGACTGACCATATTTACTGTTAGTCGGATCGAATGCCGAAGGAAACTGCACGCCTTTTGCCAGCGCAAAGCTGCCCGGCATGCCTTTTTCGTAATAATGGTAATAGCTGAAATTACTCTCCAGCACGGTTTTATCGGTCAACTGAAAATCCAGGCCCAATCCCGCGTACTGCCGACGAACATGACTATCGGTGGTGTAACTGTGCCCTTCATCATTCATCAGGTTGAGGCGGTACTTCACTCTGTCTCCCGCGTCGACAGGCCCGCTGAAATCCATTGATGCCAGCGTTCCTGACCCTGTACCTTGCCCTACGGTAACCCGATGCAGTGGCGTATCCAGAGGGCGTTTCGAGACCAGATTAAACATCCCCGCCGGGTTGGCTGGCCCGTACAGTGAGCCTGCGATACCGCTCAGTACGTCTATATTCTGGAACTGCTCTGTCGGATATTCGGTGGTGGAAACGGCATTCAGCCCATCAATCATATGGTTTTGCACCACGCTCCCTTGCATGCCACGGGTTTGTGGTCGAACACCCTCTCCCTGAACGGACGGTATGTAGCGATAAACATCCTTAACATCTTTGATTTGTTGCTGATCAATCACCTTTTTCGACAGTGTTTGTACCGACCACGGAACATCGATTAACACTCGCTGGCCCAGGCTACCGATCGTCGCCTTTTTTTCCGCCGCCGCAGGCTCCTGCTCGGGAAACGAAGATTGAGCAGATACGGAGGCAGTCACGGTAATGGTGTCATCAGCATGGGCCGACAGGGGGGCGGCAAGACAAGAAAACGTCAGCAACCCGGAGGCAATTGGGGTGATTTTGCAATTTAACATGTGTTGATTCAATTCGTTAGATAGAAAGACTGGCGGTCGCTAACACAAGCGCCTTCTCTTGCGGGGCACGTTTATTATATTTGTATGATGAATAGGATAGGCTTAATCGATATATATGTAAATATATAACGAAAGAGATTGGCGAATGCGTGACAACAAAAAAGCCGACGGTAATGGCTACTGTCGGCTTTACACACGATCGGTGCTGACGAGATTACTTCATCGACGTTTTGATTATTTCTAACGCTTTTGCAAACTGATCCTGCGGAATAGTCAGTGGGTACAGGAAGCGGATCACGTTGCCATACTGACCGCACGTTAACAGCAACAGCCCCTGTGCAAGCGCTTTTTTCTGCACGCGCTGTGCGGCGGTGGCACTGGGTTCACCCGTGGCTGCATCGCAGAATTCAGCGGCAATCATCGAGCCTAATCCCCGCACTTCAGCAAGTTCAGGACACGCTGCACGCGCATCGGTCAGCACAGCACGCAGTTGCTCGCCAAGCGCTGCTGCACGCTGGCACAGCTTTTCATCACGAATAATATCCAGCACCGCATGAGCTGCCGCAATCGATAGCGGGTTCCCGGCGTAAGTCCCCCCCAGTCCACCCGGCGCAGGCGCATCCATAATATCGGCTTTGCCTACCACACCCGATAACGGCATCCCACCCGCAAGGCTTTTCGCCATGGTCATCAGGTCTGCTTTATCCGCATAGTGATCCATCGCGAACAGTTCCCCGGTACGGGCGAAACCACTTTGCACCTCATCGGCAATCATCACGATGCCATGCTCATCGCAGATACGGCGAATTGCCGCGACAAACTCCGCCGGTGCGACAACAAAGCCGCCTTCACCCTGGACGGGTTCGAAGATAATCGCAGCGACCTGGCTCGGATCGATATCCGCTTTAAACAAACGTTCTATCGCTTTAATCGAGTCTGCAGTTGAAATCCCCTGCAGCGCAGAAGGATACGGCGCATGGTAAACGGACCCCGGGAACGGGCCGAAGCCTTTTTTGTATGGCGCCACTTTGCCGGTTAATGCCATCGTCATGTATGTCCGCCCGTGGAAACCACCGCCAAAGGCGATAACACCAGGGCGACCGGTGTGAGCGCGGGCAATTTTAACCGCATTTTCCACGGCCTCTGCCCCGGTAGTAAAGAATGTCGTTTTACGCTTACCGTCAATTGGCGCCACGGCGTTGATTTTCTCCGCCAGCGACACATAGCTTTCGTAGGGAACAATCTGATAAGCCGTATGGGTAAAGGCGTGCAGTTGCGCTTCAACGGCCTGCACCAGACGCGGATGGCGATGCCCGGTGTTCAGCACGGCTATCCCGGCGGCGAAATCGATATACTGATTGCCTTCTATATCGGTAATCGTGCTGTTTTCAGCCGACTGGGCATAAAAATCACACATCACACCCACGCCACGTGGGGTGGCATCCAGACGACGTTGTTGCAGGTTTTTATTGTTCATTCTCTACACCTTGTCCATAAACACAATTGGTTGAATTACCCTTTAAATTTAGACGCCATCTGGTACTTTAATCGAGAGCCAAATCGTTTTATTTTAAGGATCCAAATGCGTTCACTTGCCGGAGATGTGATCAAGCATGCATTTAGCCAGCAGACGGACGAGAAGCTGCATCGTCGCCTGTATGCCGCCATCTGTAGCTGCATCCTCGAGGGTAGCCTAAAACCCGCTACCCGCATGCCTCCTTCCCGCGACCTGGCGAGTGAGTTGGCGTTATCACGGAATACTGTCCTGCGGGTTTACGAGCAGTTGCAGGCCGAAGGCTATATCTCCGCGCGCACCAGCAGCGGCACATTTGTGACCGACAGCGTGCTGGACAATCTCGGCCTGGCCCCTAATAAACAACTGGTTTCACCTGCGACACATGAAGATCACACCAGTTTGTCCGCCCGTAGCCTTGAACTGCTAGGGCATGCCAGCGCCAGCCCCCGCCAGTGGGGGGCTTTTATTCCTGGTGTACCGGACGTGCATTCTTTCCCGCATCGCACGCTGAAAAAGATTCAGGATCGGTTGGCAAGGCGGCTACGCCCGGAGTTTCTCACCTACGATGCCACGGGTGGTTTGATTGAACTGAAAGAAGCGCTGGCGGACTATCTGCGCACCGCACGCGGCGTACGCTGTACGCCAGATCAAATATTGATTACCGAGGGCATTCACCAGGCGTTGGATCTGGTAACTCGCTCTTTATGTAATCCTGGTGATAATACGTGGATCGAAGAACCCGGTTACTGGGGAATAAAAAACATTCTGCGCATCAATGCGGTCAACTTTTCGGCCATCCCGGTGGATGAACAAGGCATGGTTCCGCCAGCTTGCGTCGACCCGGCACCGAAACTCATTTTTGTGACACCGTCACATCAATATCCGCTTGGCCCGGTAATGAGCCTTGGTCGACGGCGGCAGCTACTCTATCAGGCACGTGAAACGCACAGCTGGATTGTGGAAGATGACTACGACAGCGAGTTTCGTTTTTCCGGCCAACCCATCCCGTCATTGCAGGGACTGGAAGAAGATGCTCCGGTTATCTATATCGGCACCTTCAGCAAAACCCTCTATCCGGCACTGCGGCTCGGGTACGTTGTGATACCTAAACCGCTTGCCGCCCCACTGATGAAGGTACATAACGATCTCTATCGTGGTGGGCATCTCCTGATTCAGGCGGCGCTGGCTGAGTTTTTTCGTGAGGGTTACTATGCGGCGCACATCCGTAAAATGCGCCAGTTATATAGCCGCCGACGACATACGTTGGTAGAGCTCATTGTCAGCCAGCTTGGTGAGGATTATCTGGGGCCTTACAGCAGCAACGCCGGGCTACATCTGATTTTACAGCTACCTGCGGGTACTGATGATAGCGCCATTGCCCAACAGGCCAACGCACAAGGTCTTCTGGTTCGCCCACTTTCTCGCTACTACGTGAAAGAAGAAAAACGCAGCGGTCTGCTACTGGGCTTTGCCAGTATTGAAGAACATGATATGGCTGCGGCGTTTACCCGACTGGCAGGTATTATCAGAATAAACACCGAGTAAGCACTGCCGGATGGCGGTGCAAGCACCTTATCCGGCCTACGAATTACGCATTTTTGTAGGCCGGCTAAGCGCAGCGCCATCCGGCATCATCGCACCGATTAATGTGAGGCTTTTTTAATCCCGGACAGATCTTCCTGGCTTACCTCACCATTACCCTCACCCCAGCTTTTACGCACGTAATTGATCACGTCGCGCATTTCGCTGTCGCTGAGCAACCCACCATAGGCTGGCATCTTAAAGGAGACATTCCCGCGTGTCGTCGGTGTTTCTGCGCCGTGGGCAATCACCCTGAACAACGGCGTTGGGTCGTCTACCATCACTAACGGGTTGTGAATGAGCGAAGGTGCATTATCATCGGTCCCTTTCCCTTCCAGACCATGACAGGTCGAGCAGTAGCGGTTGTAAGTCACTTTACCCGCTTCAGGCGAATTCGACCAGGAGGCCGTGGCAGCTACCGTACGTGCCGGTTCCGTCTTCTCACTTTTCAGGCTCAACAAATATTGTGCAATCGCCGTGGCATCTTCGTCCGTCAGATACTGTGTGCTCTGGCTGACGACTTCAGACATCGATCCCGATACTGCAGCATGTTTGCTTTTCCCCGTCAGCAGCAATGACGTTAACGCCTGCTCAGACATCCCGGTTCCCCGTAGCGATGGCGCATACCATCCGTCGATCATCGCCCCGCTCAGATACTCAGCATCGGCATTGGTATAGGCTTTTTCGTTCATCGCCATCCCTCTCGGGGTATGGCATGACCCGCAGTGACCCGGACCTTCCACCAGATAAGCACCCCGTTTTACCCGTGCTGCCGTATCATCCGCTTTGTTATCTTCAACAGCGGCAGTCGGCGCATCGGTAAACAACCAATTCCAGATATGCAGCGGCCAGCGGGCCGAGACAAGCCAGGGAATGGCGTTCTCTTTATTGGGCTCTGCTGACGGCTTAACATCATGCATGAAATAGCTATACAGAGCCTGAACATCTGCGTCGGACAGTTTCGAGTAAGAAGGATAAGGCATCGCCGGATACAGGGGATGACCGTCTTTGGCAATCCCCTGGCGCACGGCCTTCTCAAAATCATCGTAAGAATAGTTGCCGATACCGTGAGTCTTATCCGGGGTAATATTCGTCGAATAGATATCACCAACCGGCGTGGGGAACTTCTTGCCTCCCGCCATCGCCGCTCCGCCTTCCGCGGTATGGCATGCCACGCAGTCTGAGATCCTCGCGATGTACTCACCGTTAGATTCAGCGGCAGAGACAGAAGCAGTAAACAGGCAGGCGATTAGAACGGTTACATTACGCATAGATCACCCCATATCCTTGAGTTCATTGACCGCGCGCCATGCCTGATCGATAGCAGCATGAGCATAAGCGCTCCAGTCAGCATCAGAGTTAGCGATGGCAATACGTCCGATAGGTTTACGCGCCCGCTCAATAATCTCCGGCATTTTTTCCATATCGTCGAACAGTGAATTAGCGTAATACGCATAACCATGCGCCCAACGGTTAACAGTAATGGCCGCGATATCCCGCTGATTGTCAAAACCGGTTGAGCCAAACATTTCCTGCAACTGAGAACGGATCATCTCTTCATGTGCGGCAAACGTGGTCCCCAGCAGATAAGCACGCCCCAAACGGAACTGCTCCCTCGCGGACAGATTACTGCCAGGATACGTGGGCACATAGACCATATGAATCACCATGGGCTCGTCCGGCGAGGCCGGGTGTTGGTATCCACCGATACTGACCGGATAGTCGAGCTTGATTCGGCTATAAGGCGCGGCCGGTGAATAAAACTCATGAACCCCCAATTGCTTAAACGCTTGCCAGTTTTTGACCACCACATTGGTGTACACCAGCGGCGCCTTCACGTTCAGTTTGAGATCGGCCTGCTGCTGCTCCGGCGTTTCCGGTACCAGATACGGGATCATCATGTTATAGCCCGCCATAATGGCGTTCTTACCGCGCACGCGATGCATTTTGCCGTCGCAAAGATACGTGACGGCAACGCCCCCCTCTACGTTCGCCGCATTTATCACCGTGCTGTTCAGGCGCAAACGCGTGGCGTTTTCCGGCAGGTCGAGCTTTTCATAATGCAGTCTGGCGAGGACAGAATCTTCCATGGTATTGCCCGGCAGCGCGCCCGGCAGCATGTGTCTGACCAGCAACCGTGCCAGACCCGCATTGCCATCCGGGAAATGATAGACATAGGGTTCTTCGAGGTCGGCCAGCGATTCACCGTCCAGCGGCGGCAGCCCTAACGCTTCCATTCCCGGCAATGCGCACGCACGAGCATCACTACCGGATATGCCTTCAATACCGATGGCAAAGAAATCGTTGGAACGCTGCTGAAAATAGAGCAGCGCCATTTTGCTTAAACCAACCTTGGTGGAAAGAAACTCACTATAGCTGTGGGTATCCAGCCATTCCGTTTTCTCATCAACCGTCATCCCTGGAAGATAATCAACCGGACGTACGTGCAGATCGATTAGCGCTTTACGATCTTCCTCACTCAATGGGAAGTCATTGATAAAGTCTTCGATATTACGGCCATTGAGCCGATCTGGCGGAATATCATCGGATACCGCACGACCCGGATCACCGCTGACTATTTTCGTCTCACCAAAATTCTTTTTATCGAAGAAGACGCCGCGACTAAGCTGCCAGTCGGGGTAGAAATTAACGTCAAAACTCTTTTTCAACCGCGTGACGCTTACGCCGACAGTTTCCATCAGCTTATTCACTTCGGGGCTGAAGTTATGCGCGGGTGATTGAAAGGCTTCACTCCCGCCATATCCGATCAGTTTTTTGCCTGCGGAGGTGAATTCGTTGCGTTTGGCGTGACCACCAAAATCATCATGGTTATCGAAGATCAGCACCTTGCTGTTTTTTCCGGCCAGTTCATGCCAGAAACAACCCGCGGCCAGTCCGCTGATACCGCCGCCCACAATCACCAGATCGTACTCTTCCTCTACGGGCTGAGCGCTTAAATCAAAGTGCTTATGTTCACGGCCTAACGCATGGGCCATTTCAAACGAACCCGGATGGTTACCGCGTAGCCCCGTTAACGCCGGTGGATAATAACTTCCATCAATAAATTCGTGCCCCTTTCCTGCCGCTCTGACCAGATCCAGAGGGGTCAGTCCCGCAGCGATCGTCACCGCCACGCCGTTGAGAAAATCACGTCGGGTAATTGCCATTAACTTTGTCCTTTTGCCACTGACACATTGTCCTAAAAAACACTACAAATGAGAGGTTCCCCCTCGTAGATACAAGGAGGACACCGCCGACTACTTCACTGGCTTCAGCTCTTCATCCAGTTTTTTAGCGTCATAATAATCACCCTGCCAGGTGATTTTTCCTGCCTTAACATGAATATAGCTGGCACCTTCAAATTTGATCGGATTATTTGTCGGCGGGCTTCCCGCCCATTCGCCGCTATTTTTACCCGAGAATTCCCAACGAAATGCCACAGTATCTTCATCAGCAACAGGTTTACCGACCATTTTCCAGGTCAGATCCGGGACCGCCTTAATAAATGCACCGATCACATCTTTTTCAGCTTTTTCCCGCCCGTTTACCGGCTCCCCTGCAGCGGCATCGTAATAAACGGCATCGTCCGCCAGGTACTGGGCTGCCAGCGGCGCATTATGCGCATTCCATGCTGCCATATACGCTTTTACCGTGTTCAGCGGTGAGCTTTCTGCCAGGCTGAATCCTGAGAACATCACCAATGAAAGTACGGCTATTTTTAATGTTTTCATCGTATTACCTGTTATTCGGAAATATCACACATGATATGTTTCACCCGGGTATACTCATCGAGCGAATAAGAGGAGAGATCTTTTCCGTAGCCGGATTTTTTGAATCCACCGTGTGGCATTTCGGCGCACAGAGGAATATGACTGTTAATCCAAACTGTGCCGAAATCGAGATCAATACTGAAACGCTGCGCGCGACTGTGATTGCTGGTCCAGACGCTCGCGGCCAGGCCATATTCCACATCGTTCGCCTTGCGCAACGCTTCTTCATCACCAGAAAACGACTGAATGGTCATTACCGGGCCAAACACTTCGTGTTGAATGGCTTCATCGTGTTGATGCAGGCCGGAAATTATCGTCGGTTCAAAGTAGAAACCCGGCCCAGGCCCCGCATGACCACCGGTTTCAATTTTCGCATGTGCAGGTAAACGCTCAATAAACCCCTTCACCTGCTCAAGCTGATTTTTGCTATTCAGCGCGCCATATAACGCATCCTGATCCTGCGGAGGACCAAACTTGATACTTTTCGTTTTTTGGATCAGTTTTTCCAGGAACGTCGCATAGACAGAATCTTCCACCAGGATGCGCGTGGCGGCAGTACAATCCTGTCCGCCATTGAAAAATCCTGCGGTAGTGATAGCAGTAATCGCCTTGTCCATATCTGCATCAGCGAATACGACGGCGGGCGCTTTGCCACCCAGTTCAAGATGGGCCTTTGTCAGGTTAGCTGCTGCTGATGCCGCAACCTGCAGACCAGCGCGTACCGAACCGGTAATCGACACCAATGAAGCCGTCGGGTTAGAAACCACCAGCGAGCCAGTACTGGCCTTGCCCAACACGACGTTAAACGCCCCTCGCGGAAATAAGGGTGCCGCCAGTTCAGCCAGGAGCAGCGTACTTACCGGGGTGGTATCGCTCGGCTTTAAAACCACCGTATTGCCAGCGGCAAGCGCCGGTGCAATCTTCCATACCGCCATCATAAACGGGTAATTCCACGGTGTGACTTGTCCCACAATGCCCAATGGCTCACGACGAATCGTTGAGGTGAACCCGGCGGAATATTCTCCGGCGGCCTTCCCTTCCAGACAACGTGCTGCGCCGGCAAAAAAACGGATCGCATCGCACGACGCAGCGATCTCTTCTTTTTCGATAAAATGACGCAATTGACCGGTTTCCTGGCTTTGCGCGTTGACCAGTCGTTCAACATTTTTTTCTATCTCATCCGCCAGTTGCAGCAGTGCTTTTTGCCGCTGGGCAGGTGTCGATTTTTTCCATATGTTAAATGCCGCCGCGGCCGCCGAGTAGGCAAGCGCCACCTCAGTCGCACCGGCATTAGGCGATAACGCGTACGTTTCACCGTCAACCGGGCTCACCAACTCAAACGTGTCTTCTGTGTTACCCGCTACATATTGCCCGTTTATAAAATGCTTCAGGGTTCTCATGCCTTTCTCCCGCCAATTAATACATAAAGAAGCTTATGTAATATATATATTGTAAAAATTTTTCAAATGCGCAACATTGACACTATGATAAGCCTCGCACTTTTAACTTAAATTTTACATTTTCAGGGTAAGGTTATTTATCGTCAGCGCGGAATGCGTTTTGACGCTATCGGGACACACATCCGCCTGTGCAGCGATGTTGCGCGTGGGCTGGTAAAATAACGCGGCCATTCTGACCTTTCGTGCCCCGCGGGCATGTGTTAAAAATGGTCGTTGTTTCAGGGAATTGAGTGCAGAAAAGATTATGATTACTCATGCGGTCATATTTGCGCCTATCGGGCAGGTCAGTCGTTCAGACCAGATAGTGCAGCGCCTTTCAAACGCCATTATTACCGGGTTGCTGGAGCCAAAAGAACAGCTGCCCAATGAAACCGATTTGGCAAAGATGATGGGTGTCTCACATATCACTATCAGAGAAGCGCTCAACACGCTTCGGGCTAATAATCTTATCCATACGGTTCGTGGCCGTAATGGCGGGAGCTTCGTTTGCGAGAATATTGATGGCAAAAATAGCGCCCTGCATCCGTTTAAATCGATCAGTACCGATTACCTTTCGGATTTAGGCGAAATGCATTGCGCCATTATCAGCCACAGCGCCAGGTTAGCCTCCAGACGCATGACCGGGGCGGACATTGCCAAATTTCGCGAGTTTGTAGACGTACTGAGGAAAGCCGATTCACCTGAACTGATGACTCAGGCCGATATGCGTTGTTTGCTGGCAATTGCGGCCAGCTCTCATTCAGCACGGCTGGCCAACCAGGAGCTTCAGGTCCAGGCCGAGTGGGCATCACTGGTGGCAATACTCTATCGCGCCGACAATATTCATGCGGAAATTATTGCGCTTTATTCGGCGCTGGCCGACGCGCTCGCCGCCCATAACGAGACCGAGTCAGTCCAGTACGCCACGCAGATCATCGACACGTTTACCTATTACCTTATTGAAAAAAAGCTGAAATATAACTCGAACTGACAATCAGTGAAGGCAGGACAGACCATGAGCTCTTCGACATCCTTAAGCGCATTAATCCGTAAAATTGATGATATTACCGCCTCTACCGTAGAGTCTACCGTTGCGCTGGCGAGGAGCATTCACGAGGCCATTGCTGGTGTGCAAAAAGCTTCAGCCGAAGTTGTCCTCGACCCCGCTGTCAGATCAACGGTTCAGCAACACATCAAGAGCACACTGAACAACAACCACTACTGTTCGGGCGCAGGTTTCGCCAGCCATATTGAGAGTACAGAAACCACCAAAGAATATTGGCTGCTGGAATGGTGGTATAAGAAAGATAATGGATTGAGTCAGGCACATCTGGATTTGGATCAGGCGACGCAACAGCGGCTGGATTTCAGAACCTTTGAGTGGTTTAAGCATTCGCCTCCGGCAGGTGAAGCGTATATTCATGGCCCGTACGTCGACTATATCTGTAACATCTCCTATACCCTAACCTCGGCGGTTCCGGTTTACTATCATGATCAGTTCCTCGGCGTCGCCGCCGTCGATCTGCTGGTCAGTCAGATAGAAGCCGAACTGCTCTCCTGCCCTCACCCTGATTATGTCATCCTGACCAATCTGGAAAACCGGATCATCTTTTCCAGTTGGCCGCGCTTTCGTGTCGGTGAATTATTGTCGCCTGCGCACAGCACAGTGGTGTATCAAAGCGACTACTTTATCCTTTATCACTACCAGAAATAGTCAATTCAAGGCTGAGCGTTACCGGATAAGGATGCCAGCGTCGTATCCGGCGCATAAAACGGTCGAAACTAAGGGCCCGAAGGCCCTTAGTTTTAGTTATCCTGCCCCATATTGAGTTTCGTGGCGTAGGCAATGGCATCGTTTTCCGGTGCAGCCGAGCGGCCAAAGGGTCGGGTAAGGAACATGTAGATCAATCCTGAACCTACCACAATCGCCAGACCAAACAGTACTGTCCAACGGTCGATGAAATCACTGCTGTCAGCAGGCTGTGCCAGTAACCAGATCCCACACAGACCGTAAGCTAACGCCAGCACGTTGACAATCACACCCCAACCACCAATCGTCCACTCTCCGGCGGGTTTCCAGCCTTTCAGGCGTTGACGCAGCGCGGCCAGTACCACCATCTGGAATGAAATATAAATACCGATAACAGCAAATGCGGTGATACGCGATAAGTTATCTGGCTGGAAATAGACCCAGACACAAATGATAACCGGCAACACACAGCTGACGACCATGGCATTATCCGGGACACCATTTTTAGAAATTTTGGCCATCCACTCACTGCCCGGCAGCATTCTGTCGCGGGAGAAAGAAAAGATAAGACGACTTAATGCTGCTTGCAGAGACAAAATGCACGACAGCATCGCGATAATAGCGACAATAATAAAGACCGTCGCACCGGTTTCCCCCAGCGCTTCATTAAGGATTGCCGGGATCGGATCGGCGGTTTTACCATTCACGATACTCACCAGGTTCGGTGACGCCAGCAGGTAGCCCATGACAGAGATAATGGCGGAGATCGCGCCAAACACGATACTTAAAATCATGGCTACCGGGATTTTTTTGCTTGGATTTTGCACTTCCTCTGCAACGTTACCGCACGCCTCGAAGCCAAAGAACATAAACAGCCCCATCAGCGCGGCGGACATAAAGGCGGTGGAATAACTTCCGTCATGCGCCAGTACCCCCATCGAATCAAAGATGACGGAGAAAGGCTGTGAACGGTGGAAAATCAGCAGGTAAATACCCAGCGCAATCACGCTGACGATTTCACACCAGAAACCAATTTTGGCGACCCTGGCCAGATTCCTGGTCCCGGACATATTGACGGCCATCATCAAGAGCAGCAGCAAAACGGAAGTCACCAGCATGGTGGCGGGTGTCTGGCCATAATGAAAGAGTGATTCAACAAATGTTGATGTGTATTCCGCGATCGAGGTAATGGTCACCACCAGCGCCCACAGGTAGATCCAGGCGGCGATCCACGCATATTTCTTACCCCACAACCTTCTCGCCCAGGGATACAGTCCCCCGGTGATCGGATATTGAGACGCAACCTCACCAAACACCAGGGCGACTAACAACTGCCCACACGCGACGATCAAAATCCACCACACTGCGGGTGGTCCTGCCAACGTCACTGCCAACGCGAACAGCGAATAAACAGCGGTAAGCGGCGACAGGTAGGTAAAACCCAACGCAAAATTTGAAATAAGCCCGATCGAGCGGTTGAACTGTTCTTTGCCATCTTTTTGAAAATTATCGTTTTTCTTATCAGGTGTCTGTTCCATATTTCTTTCTCTTTTGTGGAATAGTCGCAGGGTTGAACAATTAATGTATAAAAGATATTAAGTTATATGTATAGTGATTTTGTCGCATATTTGTTAAAACAAATCGCACATCACGTTCCTGAATGGACAGGGATATGACTCGGTTTGTTAACATTTATTTTACACATCGAGTGAGTTACGAGAGATTTTCAGCGTTGGCGGGATGAGATGGCTGGTGCGCACCTGGTTGGCGTTTATGCCCAGGTACGCACCAGTGGAAACAACGATTTTTGACTTAACGCAGGCTTTCTTCTTTTCCAGCAACTCGCGAGTTACGCGTGGGAGATATTGACAGAACGTACAGTGCCAACCCACCGCCACTCACCAGGGCAAACGCAACAATCACCAAAGACACATCATAATTTCCTGTCAGATCTTTCAACCGTCCCATGAGCGGCGGAAACACCAGGCCTGCCACGTTGGCAACAGCATTGATCAGTGCGATGGCCGCTGCGCCTGCGACCCCGGTTAAGGATTCTGTGGTTGCCGCCCAGAATATTGGGGTAATTGCCCAGTTCAGACCGACCGTTACCACCAGCAGAAGGTATGCCAGCAGCAGATACTGGGTATAAACCGCGACAAGGAGTAATCCGCCGGCTAACATCAGCGGGATTGCAAGGTGCAGACGTCGCTCTCCACTACGGTCAGAATGGCGACCATTGAGCCACATAAACAGACATGCGAACAAAAAAGGTACCGCGGAGAGTAAGCTGACAATCAGGTTACTTTGCTCCGTGACGACACCTTTAACGATCAGCGGCAGGAACAACGTAATGCCTATCGTACCAAAGGCCTGCAGCAACCAGATGGCACTCAGTAACCATACCTTTTTACTGGTGAGAGCCTGATGCCACTGATGGTGATGATTGTCTGCCCCGGCTTCGGACGAGAGTTTCCGTTGTAACCAGTCTCGTTCCTGTACACTGAGCCAACGCGCCTGAGCGGGAGAATCATCAAGATAAAACCAAACGACCACACCGAGGATAACCGCCGGAATACCTTCTAATAAAAACAGCCAACGCCAGCCTGCAATATCGAAAAAACCATGCATATTTAAAATAGTGCCGGAAATTGGCAAGCCAATGACTGATGCCAGCGCAGCGCCGATATAAAACATGGACATGGCATGTGCCCGGTTATTTCGCGGGTACCAACAGGAAAGATAATAAATAATCCCGGGGGTAAATCCCGCCTCCGCGACACCGAGTAAAAAACGCATAATATATAGCTGCGTTGGCGTCTGTACCAGACTCATACCCGCAGCAATCATGCCCCAGGTCACCATAATCCTGGCGATCCACAGTTTCGCGCCAACGCGCGTCAGAATGACATTGCTGGGCACTTCAAAAAGAATATAAGCAATATAAAAAATACCAGCAGCAATACCATACATTTCAGCGGTTAGCGCAAGATCGGCGTTCATCTGTAATGCGGCGACTGAAATGTTAGAACGGTCAATATAAGCAATAAGATACAGCAACATCAGGAAAGGAATAAGCCGTTTGTTCACTCTCTTAATCGTTGAATCATGAATATCATTTTGCATGTTAACCTCGCATGCTGCGCGCCAGAGAACGCCAGTACGAACAGGTGTTTAATCGGGTATGGATGCGCCATACCCGATCCACTTGCTGGAGATGACTCAGACCGACAAATTGAACTGTGAAATAAAACTATCGATGGTTTTTAAATCCTCATCCGCTAATTGCCAACCGGGTTTACGACAATAGTCATCGGCGATGATCCCGCGTCGCTGCAATATCGTTTTTTCAATCTGGATAATATATTCGCAGTGCTGCATCCAGTGCTGAATATACGGCAACAGCGCGTTGTGTAATTGCACCGCCTGCTGATGTTCCCCCGCCAGCCAGTGTTGATATATACGCACATAAATTTCGCTAAACGAGCAGCCTGGCATCACGCCTTTTCCGCCCACGTCCAGCATATGCAGCATATAGAGACCTGCGTAACCGTTGAGAACGTGAGCGTCTGGAGCCTGTTGCAGGAATTCACGCGTGTAATCCACAGGCGGATTACATTCAATCTTAAACACCGCATGTGGATAGCGTTTTGCGACCTCGGCCAGTTGATGTGGCGTAACCGGGAATCCTGTTTCGCCTGGCGCGTACTGCACCATCACCGGAATAGTTACCGCCTCAAGTACGGCAGAGATGTGCGCCTGTACAGCTGCCAATGACGGTTGCAGGAAAAATGGCGGGAGCAACATCAACGCGTCAGCCCCCATGCTTTGGTACAGCCGCGCCCGCCGTACTGCAAGGTCGGTGCTATGATCGGTAATCGACAGTGCACGAAACAGTCGCTTCCCCGACAATTCATCAAGATAGATTTCTGCCAGTTGCAACCGTTCGCCATCGTCCAGCTTGGGAAACTCGCTGGCAATACCAAACAACGTTAAACCATTCACACCGAGACCGGAAAGGTGAGCCACCAGCCGACGAAAACTCGTAAAATCGACCTCACCCTGTGCGGTAAACGGCATGGCGACGATGGGATTGACGCCCTGGATCATTGCGACTGATGACATCAGAGATCCTCCCGATCGGCCAGTACAGCCCCTTGCGCCGCAGGTAGCGCCCAACGACGATACAGCCGCAAGAATCCACGTGGCACCTCTTTATGCACCAGTTGGCAGACTTTTTGACGCTCTGCCAGTACGGCATCCGCCACATTCAGCGTTAATGTCCGCTGCGGAATATCAATGCTGATAGTGTCCCCCGTTTCAACCAGTGCCAGCACGCCGCCATCGCTGGCTTCTGGCGAAATATGCCCAACGAATAGCCCCCGATTTGAACCGGAAAAACGCCCATCGGTGATCAGCGCACACGAGTCCGAGAGATTCATCCCTTCGAGGAATTTCATCGGCTTATACATCTCTGGCATGCCCGGCCCCCCCTTCGGTCCTTCGTAACGCAGAACCAACACGCTGCCGGGTTGAATATCACCGGAGAGGATCGACTCGACGGCCTCATCCTCGCTGTTAAACACCACGGCAGGTCCGGTAAAGACCATCAAATGCTCCGGAACCGCAGCGGGTTTCACCACACACCCCATAGGCGACAAATTGCCATGCAGCACCGCGACACCGGATTCATTGCGTACCGGGATCGCCAGCGTATGAATCACTTCCGGGCGACGAGTGGCAGGAACATCCATTAGCCACTCCCCTTTTTTCTGTCCATTGACCGTCAGGCAATTGAGTTCCAACAGGTTGGCGATCTCTTTTTCCACCGCAGCGACGCCCCCCGCTTCCCAGAAGTCGATCATGTCGTATTCCGATGCCGGATAGAGCGAAGCCACCAGCGGTACCTGATGACTCAGAGCATCAAACTCAGCCAGCGGCAGATGTCCCAGTTCGGCCTCATAGTAAATAGCTTGCAGGTGCAGAATGGCGTTGGTTGAGCCCCCCGTAGCCAACAGATAGGTCATCGCATTGCGGATCGCGTCGCGGGTAATGATCTGCCGCGCATTCACGCCGCGCTTTACCAGGTCCACTGCGGTCATTCCTGTCGCATAGGCGCAATCACGGCGTTCGCGTGAAATCGCGGGCAGCGTACTGCTCCCCGGCAGGCTCATACCCAAAACCTCAGCAATACAGCACATCGTATTGGCCGTTCCGTACATCGTGCAGGATCCGTGCCCTGGTTCGGCAATATCTTCAATGTGCCGGAACTCTGCCTCATCGATTTCCCCGCGACGTTTCCAGCCTATCGCCTCAGTGACAATATTGCCGTCCCAGTGCTTACCTTTGTATTCAGCAGGATACATTGGCCCACCGTTGACCAGAATGGCCGGAATATCAAGTCGCGCCGCCGCCATCAACATGGCGGGGACAATTTTGTCACAAGACCCCAATAGCACCATGCCGTCGAAGCGGTGGGCACGCATCATCACTTCGATCGAGCTGGCGATAATTTCCCGCGCCGCCAGGATGTAGCGCATGCCCAGATGCCCTTCTGCAATACCGTCACAAGGAGCGATGGTACCAAACACCATGCCTACGCCACCCGCTTCATCAATGCCCTTTAGCACATGTGTCGTGAGTTCATTCAGGTTGGCATGCCCTGCCGTTGCATTGGTATAACTGTTGACGACGGCAATCACTGGCCGGCGAAGTTGCTCGTCGGTATGTCCCATTGATTTATACAGGGCACGTTTTAAGGCGCCGTCATCACCGCTGAGGATCGGGTTGAAGTGTTCGCCACCACAACCTGCGCATCCGCTGCCACAACTGCTCATATATGACCTCTTTTCGTTAATACACTGCTTTCTGCCTGTGTCGTCGCTTTTCGATCGCGGGGGTTAATCAGGCGTGCCGGGATGAGGAAAATCAGCGGTGCGCAAAGCACCAGGAATCCCGCCAGAATATACAGCCCGCTACTGGTGCTGCCGGTGGTGTCTTTCAGCCAGCCCAGTACGGTCGGACCAAAGAACCCGGCCAGGTTGCCGATGGAGTTCACTAACGCGATGCCTGCTGCAGCAGCAGTACCCGAGAGCAGCGTCCCTGGCAGGCTGATATAGGTTGGAATCAGCGATAACGTGCCGGACATCGCGACACAAATCCATGCCATCATCCAGAACGTGGAGCCTTCATTGAGGGCGCTAAACGTCAGGCCAATCGCACCGACTATCGCCGGAATGGCAATGTGCCAACGGCGCTCCTGCTTCAGATCTGAGTGACGGCTGTTCCACAACATGCAGACCGCGCCGAAGATATACGGCACCGCCGCCAGCAGGCCGATAGCAAAATCATCCTGTACGCCGGAGCTTTTAATGATCGATGGCAACCAGAAGTTAATGCCGTAATAGCCGATATTGAAGCTGAAGAAGATCAGTGCCAGCAGCCAGACGAACCGGTTGCGGAACATGGCAGACAGGCTGTGCTGCGGCATTCCCGCATTCGCTGCTACTTTATCAAGCTGGTCTTTTTGCAAATCCTGTTCGATCAGCGCTTTTTCAGCATCCGACAACCATTTCGCCGATTTCACGTCATTATCGAGATAACGCAACACCACGAAGGCCAGCAGGAATGATGGGATTGCCTCCACCAGGAACAGCCATTGCCAGTTATGCAGGTGACCCACGCCCTCAAACATTTTCAGGATCAGCCCCGATAGTGGACTGCCGATAATGGTTGATAACGGTGTGACCAGGATAAACAGCCCGAGCGTACGAGCAGAGCGCCATGAGGGGAACCACAGCGTTAAATAGTAAACGATCCCTGGGAAGAACCCGGCTTCCGCGACACCCAGTAAAAAGCGCACGACATAGAACTGGGTCGGAGTAGTCACAAACATTGTCAGCGCGGACAATATCGCCCAGCTGGCCATGATGCGCGCAATCCAGAAGCGGGGACCAAACCGCTGCATCAACAGGTTGCTGGGGACTTCAAAGATAAAGTAACCAATAAAAAAGATACCGGCACCAATCCCATAAACTGTATCGCTCAGATTAAGCGCATCCTGCATATGGAGTTTGGCGAAGCCCACGTTTACACGATCGAGATAGGCAAAGAAATAACACAGGATTAAAAACGGGATCAGCCGTCGGGTCACTTTACGATAAACCGCATTTTTATTTTCAGTATCGAGGGTACGCGTATTCATCTTTCAGCCTCTTAAGTTGTTATTGGCGCGACGCTCAGGTATTTACCTGTTGCCAGGCTTGAGCATAGGCCAGCGCGTTATGCATAACCTGTTCACGGCATGTGCCCGCACGGTATAAACCACCCCCGCAGCCAAAGCCTTTTGCCCCCGCCGACATCCAGTTTTGCAACTGCTGAACCTCGGCTGAAACACCGCCGACCGGCATGCAAATCACGTGAGGCGGTAGGACCACGCACATAGCTCGCAGTATGTCCGGGGAGATCATTTCCGCAGGGTAAAACTTCAGCCCGCTGGCTCCGGCATCCAGCGCCGTAAACGCCTCGCTTGGGGTGATCACACCGGGTAAGCTAATCGCCCCCCGCTCCCTGCTACGGCGGATGACCGAGGTGTTCATATTCGGCGAGATAATCACTTGCCCGCCCGCATCGACAACGCTATCAACTTGCGCCGCCGTCAGTACCGTACCCGCCCCGACGATAGCACGCTCGCCAACGCGTTCACGTAGCAGCGTGATAGAATCGAGCGCTCGCGGGGAATTTAGCGGAACCTCCAGCCAGGTGAAGCCGGCCTCCAGCAGTACATCCCCGATATCCGGTGCTTCCTCAGGTGTCAGACCGCGCAGAATGGCGATCATCGGAAGCGGTGTTTTCTGCCACAACGTGGCAAAGTCAAAACTGTCCATGGTGTTTCTCTGTTAGCCGTTGTTGAAGGGACTGCATTCCGGCGATAAAACAGCAATCGCCATCAATGCAGCGTGTCTTAATACCCAACGCCGTTGCCGCCAACTGGTAGCGGCGAGTTAGCGCCGCACTCCCCACCAGCCAGACAAGCCCGCGACAGTCAGCGCCGAACTCTGTACCGATCAATAATCCGGAGAGATAATCACTGACGGATTCAGCAGGTAATTCACCTGAAAGTCGCCGCGTTCGAGTGGAAAAAAGGAGTTGGCTTAGCGCCGCGTGACGCTGGGATGCCTCTACCCCAAGTAGAAATGCACTGTCATCGATCACCGCATCAGGAAGACCGCGGCCAAGTAACGAGTGAGAAATCAATACCTGAAAAAGCTCACCGGTCATATATGTCGAAAAATCAGTAATCTGCCTATTCTCGACCGCTACATGTTTGCTGTGCGTACCCGGTAAAATTGCCTGAAAATCCGCAATATCTTCCAGTATCGCCAGCCCCAGCAACTGAACCTCTTCGCCACGCATCACGTCCGGTATGCCGCCAGCAGGTGACGCTCGCAAACCAGGAACAATCCACGCCTCACTTCCCCATGAGGTCGTGAACGTTTTGCTGTGGGCAAGCAAACTGTCGGCATTGGCAGGAAGCGGACAATAGTCAACCTCATACCAGCCCTGCTGCGAACCCACCATTCCGGCCATCGCTATTGTCGGAGCTGCATTAGTCACCCACTCACCCAGCAGCATTTTTAGCGTGCCATCGAATTGACCTTGTTTGACATGGAGCAGTCCGCAGTTGGCGCTACGTTTATCCAGCACGTCATCTCCTGCCATCAACCACGCCCGGAAATTTGAGGTTCCCCAGTCAACCGCAATCCATTCCCATTTCATCTTGTAACCCCAATTATTAAATCTTGTATGACAAGAATGTAGTTAATTTTATGTAAGTGATCTGTGAGCACGATCGTGAAGTGAAACAAAACGTATAATTGTGTTATCTGAAGGGACAAGTGATGCTTCCTTGTATACATAACGCCTTGTTTTATGCGTACAATGGGCAACCCTCTATTTTTCAAGGCGAACAATGACGACTTCCCTGGCCACCATCTCCGAAACGATCACGCGTGATCTGGCAATGAAAATCCTCCGCGGCACCCTGTGCGATGGGGAGATGCTCCCCGGCGAGAATGAGCTAGCCGTGCAGTACTCTGCATCGCGTACTTCTGTACGAAACGCACTGCATGTTTTATCGGCGAAAGGATTACTGTCGATTCAGGCTAAACGTCGCAGTACGGTCAACCCACGCGAACTCTGGAGTTTTCTGGATACGGATGTGCTGGGCTGGATGGAAGAAGTGGGTATCTCGCCTGATGTCGCAGAACAGCTGGTCGTCACCCGTCTGATGTTCGAGCCCAACGCTGCCGCGTTGGCTGCCGCCAACGCAACTGCGCGCGATCTGGCCGCGATTGAAGAGGCCTGGACGCTGATGTCGCGCGGGCAACAACAAGATGAAATTGCACTGTTTGAGGAAGGGGATTTGGCGTTTCACACAGCGCTGTTGAAGTCGTGCCATAACCCGTTTTTAATGTCGATTGGCAACGCCCTTTCCGCCGCCATGATGCTGTCGTTTAAACAGACGCAGGAATCCTCGGTGCGGGAAACCGAGCACGCTGTTGAGCAGCACCGTCTGCTGCTGGAAGCGATACGCCTGCGTCAAGGCGTGACGGCCAGGGAATGTATGCGCGATATTATTCTCAGCGCCGCGAACCGCCATCTGTGGGATACGCTGCCGGAAAAATACGCCGACCTGGTATAAGAACATGCTTAGTAGCAATAATCGCTGCTGTTCAGCAACATTTTTGCAATATAATGGAACGATGTTAAACGCTGAACCTGAGCAGGTGAATGATGGAAATTGATCTCGATAATCTGGTCTTTGATGGACTGGAAGAAGCACAAGAGCGTAATGCTGAACGTCTGGAAGATGCGGACAAAAAAGCGCAGGAAATTATTGCTGATAACGACTGCGGCGATGCCTGCAAAATCTAATTTCTGAACCGGCGCAATGCCGGTTTTTTTCTAGTCAGCCTGCGCTTCACGCCGTATAACGCAACGCTTCAATCAGCTGTGCAAAGGCCGCGGTATGTTGTCTACGGCTGGGATAGTACAGGTAATAACCGGGAAAAGGTTCACACCAGTCTTCCAGTACTTTTTCCAACGCCCCTTCTGCTACCGCCTGTTCGACGGTATCTTCCGGTACAAAAGCCAGGCCCATGCCCGAAATTGCCGCACTGATACGCGGTGGAAGATTGTTAAAAATAAGCTGCCCTTCTACCCGCACGCGGAGATCCTGCCCATTCCTGGCAAACTCCCAGGCATACAGCCCACCGAGGGTCGGCATGCGCATATTGATGCAGTTATGATTCTGTAGATCGTGTGGGGTTTGCGGTTTGCCATGGCGGGCAAAATAAGCGGGTGCCCCCACCACGACCATGCGCCAGTCGGGACCGATCCTGACAGCAACCATATCTTTGGCCACCTGCTCACCGAGTCTGATACCGGCATCATAGCGTCCCATCACGATATCCGTCAGGCTATTGTCGATAGTCATTTCCACATTTACATCAGGATACGCCTGCAAAAACGGCTGTAGTGCAGGCCAGACTGTCGATTGCAACGCATGTTCCCCGAGCGTCAGACGGATATTACCCGCCACACGCTGACGAATATCGGTTAATGCCAATAGCTCCGTCTCAATGTCATCGAAACGCGGACTGATACTGTTGATAAGCCGTTCTCCGGCTTCGGTTGGCGCGACGCTTCGCGTGGTACGGGTCAACAGTCTGACATCCAGTCGCTCCTCAAGCCCGCGAATGGCATGGCTTAATGCTGACTGCGAGACCCCTAGCTTCGCTGCGGCGCGGGTAAAACTGCGTTCACGGGCGACGACAATGAGATAATAGAGATCGTTAAAATTATCACGCAGCATGCTTGTTCCCAATCCAGACCTGTTTTGTCGTATGTTACAGGTCAGAATAGGGATTCAGTAGTATTTCTGCTTATTTTGCACACTTCATTCCAGTACATTTCGCGCGTCAGGCGAAGTTCAGCGTGTTGTTTTATCACGGAACCACTCCGGATCAATGTTGGCGATATCCACCCCATACAGGCTGGCGACAGGAAGAACAGACTCCACAACACGCTGAAGATTTCGTTCCGCACTATGCTGTGGCGTCTGTGGATGTCGATTCTTGATACGCAACCAAAGATATTTAACCCCGTTCATCTTCTCCACCGCCTCTGTCTGTTGGACACAACGTATTCCAACGCAGAATGCGTAAAAAATGAAATGCGAATTTTTGCCAACGTTGTGCACTATTTTGCATTTCAGTTTTTCATTATTTTCACCCGTAATTAACACCCCTTTCACTAATATCATTTTGTATATAGATAAGAATTTTTTCTTATTTGGTCACCGCCACAAGTTATGGGAGCGTAAAAAGCACAAACCAAAACAACAGGGATTCAAAGAAAATGATGGCAACGAAAATTCACAGCACAAAAAAAACATGGCTGGCACTCAGTGTCCTGCTGGCGTCAGGCATTGCCGCGTCAAATGCTCAGGCCGATCAACTGGCAGATATCAAAGCCGCAGGTGTGGTAAAAATCGCCACCTTTGACGCCAATCCACCGTTCGGTTCTATTGATGCAAAAACGCATAAGATTGTCGGCTACGACGTTGATTTCGCTGAAGCGCTGGCTAAATCACTTGGCGTTAAACTGGAACTGATCGCCACCAATCCGGCTAACCGTATTCCGTTATTGCAATCCGGTAAGGCCGATTTAATCGTAGCGGATATCACTATTACACCTGAGCGTGCACAGGTTATCGATTTCTCCGCCCCTTACTTCGTTACCGGGCAGCAATTCCTCGTTCCGGCAAAATCGCCGGATAAGCTTGATGACTACAGCAAGGCCCGTATCGGCGCAGTTAAAGGGACGACAGGTGAGCAGGCGTTGCACCAGCGTTTTCCACAATCACGTGTGCTGGCCTATGACGATATTCCGCTGGCATTAACCGCACTGCGTAATGGTAATGTCCAGGCGATCACCCAGGACAGCACCATTCTGGCAGGGTTGTTAGGCGGTGCGCCGGATAAAGCAGATTTCAAAATTTTGCCCGACTTGTTGAGCAAAGAAGAAATTGGTGTGGGTGTGAAAAAAGGTGAACCTGCACTGTTAAAGGCCGTGAACGACGAGCTATTAAAGCTCGAGTCTACCGGGCAGGCAGCCAAAATTTATGACGTCTGGTTTGGTCCGCAAACCAAAAATCCACAGCCCCGCGCCTTCAAAATAGAAGCGAAGTAATATGCTCTCAGGCCTTTTTAATCGTCCCGCAGCTTCGGCTGCGGATTTTACGCATCTGCGCCAAGCGCGTGTTGAACTGCGTAATGTCATAAAACACTATGGCAATCATACCGTGCTTAACGGCGTCAGCCTGTCGGTTGAACCGGGCGAAGTCGTCACCATTCTCGGGCCTTCTGGCTCAGGAAAATCGACGCTAATTCGCCTGATCAACCAACTGGAGTCACTGAGCGGCGGCGATATTTTTATTGATGACAAACCCATCGGTCAGCTGCGCGGCCCCGCATTGCGTCAGCTTCGCAGCCGAATTGGCTTTGTATTCCAGCAATTTAATCTCTACGCCCACCTGACAGCACAGCAGAACATCACACTGGCGCTGGAATATGTTCACGGTTGGAAAAAAGCGGATGCTGAGCAACGGGCACTTGAACTGCTGGAACAGGTAGGGTTGGCCGAAAAAGCCGATGCATATGCCGCCCAACTTTCCGGCGGACAGCAACAACGTGTTGCCATCGCCCGCGCCCTGGCCTCCTCACCGCAAATCATTCTGTTCGATGAACCCACCTCCGCGCTGGATCCAGAAATGATCGGCGAAGTGTTGCAGGTAATGAAGAGTCTTGCCCATAGCGGCATCACCATGATTGTCGTAACGCATGAAATGCATTTCGCCCGGGAGATTGCCGATCGTGTGGTGTTTATTGATGGCGGCGATATTCTCGAAGTCGCACCTCCTGAGGCGTTTTTCACACGTCCTCAGCACCCCAGGACCCAACGTTTTCTGAAAAAAGTGCTCGACCCGTTACACCAGGAGTCATCGTTATAATGCATGCAATGGACTGGCAGGGGGTGCTGAGCGGGCAACCTCTGCAATGGATAATCTCCGGTTTTCTGACCACACTCTGGGTCACGCTAGCCGGCGTGGTACTCGCCACGGTATTTGCCATCTTTCTGCTCAGCCTGCGCCTGACAGGACACCGCTTTGCGACCACCGTGGTCAGCGTGTGGGTTTCTGTTTTTCGCAATACCCCTTTACTGGTTCAGCTGATGTTCTGGTACTTCGCTGCGTGGAATCTCCTTCCTCGCGACGTGATTACCTTCATTAATGCGGAACACGCCTGGTCCATTCTGCCAGGAGATGTCTGGTGGTTAACGCCGGAGTTTCTCTGCTCCGCATGGGGGCTGGGTGTCTTTACCTCGGCCTTTCTGGTCGAAGAGGTCACCTCCGGTTTACAGGCGGTGTCTGGTGGGCAGCGCGAGGCAGCCATAGCACAGGGGTTTTCGTCATGGGCGACTTTCCGTCACATCCTGCTCCCTCAGGGGCTGGCAAATGCCTGGCAGCCAATTGTGGGGCAATATCTTAATCTGATGAAGCTGTCTTCATTAGCCAGCGGCATTGGCTTTGCCGAATTGACGTACCAGGTGCGGCAAATTGAAAGCTATAACGCCCATGCGCTGGAAGCCTTTGCCGTCGGCACGGCACTCTACCTGTTGACCGGTATTGTGCTGGGGATGTTGTTAACCCGTCTTGGCCCTGTACCTGCAGCAGGTAAACCGTTGGCGCGTAAAACAGGCATATTTCGTTTCAGGAGCCTACAGCATGATCGCTAATATTTCGGTTATTACCGACAATCTGGACTACCTCCTGTGGGGGCGGGTCGCAGAGGGTCAACCGGGGGGCGTTCTGCTCACGCTGCTGATGGCGATTGGCGCAGCGGTACTGGCGCTTCCCGTCGGGATCGCACTCGCCTGCTGTGCCTGGCGTTTTCCTGGGGCGATACGTAAGGGGCTGTTTATCTGGGCAGAGTTTATTCGTGGTATTCCGTTAATCTTCGTGATTTTCTGGATGTGGTATCTGTTACCCATGCTCACAGGCAGTGATTTACCGGGAGCCATAACCGTCACACTGGCACTGGCCTGGTTTACCGCCGCTTCGGTGATGCATTCCGTGTACGCAGGCATAACTGCATTGCCTGTCGGTCAGTATGATGCGGCAGTCGTTCAGGGATTTAGCCCACTCCAGGCGCTCGGGTTCATTCTGTTGCCGCAGGTTCTGCGCAACGTACTCCCCTCGCTAACGGGGATTTTTATCGGGCTACTCAAGGATACGTCGCTGGCGTTTATCGTCAACGTGCCTGAGCTCACGACGGTGGCGGGTCAGGTTAACAGCCGGGTACAAATTTACCCGGCGGCCATTTTTGTCTTTACCGGACTGGTCTATTACCTGCTGTGCTTTAGCCTGGAGAAGATCACTCAGCGCCGGTTCGCGTTGAAATAGCACCACGGCTCAACATGCCACAAACTGATGGTCTTCGTTGAGCCGATACTTCACCCCTGCGCGAATGTTATTTTCCCCCTCAATAGCCACCGCAAAACGCATTCTCTTACCGTCGTGATAGGCAAGCGCCGCGCATCCACCGGGGCCGAGGATTATCGAATCGACCACGCCAGTACTGGCAATAACGGTGTTTTCCCCGTTAGCCATGATCTGCACGTTGTCCGCGCAGTTGGCGATTTTCGACTCTGCGCCAAAACTGGCTATCTGGGTTAAATCACCGCTGCTGGCGATACGACTTCTGTCACCCAGCGAACTGATGCGCACCCGCATACCCGTGCTGGCCATCCGTGTACCGCCTCCCACACTACTGACACGTGTGGAGTTTCCCGCGATGGCAATACGACCACGCTCACCGGAGCTGGCAACATGAGCGTTATAACCCACGCAGCCAATACGTGCGCTGTAACCTGCACTGGCAATCTGCGCAGCGTACCCGGCGCTGACGATTTTGATGTTATCACCCGCGCTACCGAGACTGTCGCCATCAGCCGCACTCGCCAATTGTTTACCGATGTCGTCTGCCGTCTGCGGACAGACAGCACGGCCCATCGCACAGATATCCTGCTGGACAAAATTCTCTTCATCCTGCCATCTTGACCAGCCGTATTCCACGAGGCTATCTGCCCAGTCACTATACCCTTCCAGCTGGAGTGCACGGTGCACCTCCGCATAGCTGCCTCCCTCAGGAAACGCACGCAGAAACCAGCGATACATCACGGGCCCGACGCGCCAGGCCCGTAAGTCACCACGAGTAATCATCATCTCTTAATGCCGGTGATAGCCATCCACCATGCACTTAAAGGTTTCGCCCGGAGTGCGTCCTGTCGTGCAGAGATAAAGATGCCCAAAAATGAAAAACACGCTCACGATCGCCAGTGCAAAGTGCGCCTGCAGCAACCAGTAACGTACGCCAGGGAACAGATCGCCCACAGCCTGTGGGTACAGGGATAGCAACCCGGAGATCAGCAGTAGCGGCAGCAAACCGTACATCACGCCGACATACGCTGCCTGCTGTAACGGATTGAATTTCGAACGCGTTGATGCCGGGAATGGATGCGCTTCGCCCTGCATAATGCCAAACAGATAGAATCGCGTCTGCCTCTGCGCCCGGCCGATCCAGCCCTGACGCTGAATAATATAATGATGTCCGTTCCCCCCAATCAGGTTAATCAGGACAAAACCAATCCAGCAGGCAAGCAGCAAAAAGCCACAGACCTCATGCACGGTCAGCAGGCTTTTCATCACTGGGGCACTGACCGCGGTGAAATGGTTTAGCAGGCCGCTGGCCAGCAGCAGCAGAAATAACAGCGCATTCGACCAGTGCCACAAACGGACAGCTTTCGAGTATAAATAGACCTTCTCTCCGTGTCCTGCCGACGCTTTATTCGCTGAACGAAAGCGCAACATTGCGTGGAGCGCCAGCACCAGCCACATCCCCACCAGCATTAACCCGGCGAAAACTAGCCAGACGGGCCAGTAATCCGGCGAAAACATCGGGACGTACTGCGCAAGCTGTGCGTGAAACTGTTCGGCATTCTGCGACGCGTTCATACATTATCCTTTTTAATCAAATGTTGACCGAACCGACGATACAGATGGGGCTTCCCGGCGCCTGCAAGTTGATATTCGTAGTACTTGTTTTCCTGTAACCAGGTCTGAATTTCCGGGCTGTCCTCACGGCCAAAAATCAACGCATGTTCTGGACAGGAATTGACGCAGATTGGCGGGAAACCTTTCGCCAGACGTGATTCGGCGCAGAAGTCGCATTTATCCGCCACTTTGGTTTGTGGGTTGAGATAGCGTACCTGATACGGGCATGCGCCAATGCAATAACTGCAGCCAATACAACGAGAGGTATCGACTCGCACAATCCCGTTTTCATCTCGCCAGGAAGCACCGGTAGGACACACCTCAATGCAGGGGGCATCGTCACAATGCTGACAGGACTGACGAAAATAGTGATACAGCGTTTCGTTATCGTTATCCGTTACCGGGATATGGGCTATCGATAAACGACTCCCCTGAACAGGAACATGATTCGTTTTCCTGCACGCTCGGGCGCAAATATTACATCCGTTGCACAATGATTCGTCGTGGATCATGACATAACGAACGTCTTTAGTACTCTTCGTACTCGCTAACAGGTTTTGGCCTGGGCCGGTGAAAAAAATCACCGTCCCCATGCCAATGACAAATTTTCGTCGGGTGAAGGACATCGGGTTATCCTCTAATGCTGTGACAGTGATCGTCCACACGTTCCATGACATCAACCTGAAAAATTCAGGGGTTCTGATACTGCTCAACCTCAAGCCATTCGCACAGGCCATACGCTTTGCCGTAACTCATAAAGCGCTCGCTAAACAGATAAGGTTCCGCATTCGACGATTCCACAGCACGTATGTCTGCATAATCAGGATGCGTTTCCATGGCCGTGAGCGCCGCCGTAACCTGCTCAGGTTCAAAGTGGTATGGCGGCTGCGCCAGCATGGCGACCTTATAGGGGCGAGGATACGTTTGGCAGTCAAAACGTACCGCTTCTGCAATGGCACGGCAGATATCATTTTCCACCACCTGCACACACATCTCGGCGTAGTTTGCCGTCATGGTTTGCGTCGAGTAGAAGTAGGTATCCTCTGAGCCCTGGATACAGGTAATATCTGCGTCGGATGCGTGCTGACACATCGCGTCCAGCAGCGTAGCCAGGTCACTTTCAGGAACCGAATAAGGTGGCAACAGAAACACGCTGCGTGCCACCAATTGACCTGAAGCAGAATGCTGGCGGATAAAATCCGCCACTATCGACTCTGGGCTGGTGGGTTCCTGAATTAATGACGAACTCCGGTGTGCGACAGGCTGGTGTAACGCGTGCAGCCACTGTCTTTTTTGGCTATCCACGTTGTCACCATGCGCATCCTCTGCAGCGGCCAGGTCGTTACTCACGTACGTCATCTGCGTTCCTTACGCCGGCAACAGATTGTGTGCAGCCAGGTCGGCTGCCACATCCTCAAGGCCGAGGCGGTGAAGGGTGTCGCGAGTTGGGCAGCCCAACGCCGGGTCCCAGCCCATTTCCTGATAGAACATCGTAAGCGACTGACGCATATCTTCCCGGTCCATCTTGTCAGTCCCTTCGGTAAAGACCGGGATCTTCGGATCTTTATCGAACACCCAGGAGCAGATCAGGTCGTGTTCATTACGCATATCCATGGTTTGCATCAACTTGACTGTATAAGCACGATGCAGGGTAAAAATGCGCTCCGCGGCCAAATCCAGACTAGCCTGCGTTGTTTCATCCCCCGTTACGGCCTGGAAGAATTTCGCTTCCAGATCAAGGTCTCCGCGATAGTTTCGACTCTTCAGTGGCGAAACCGTCATTGGCCAGACCCAGTTACACAGCGTAACCGCATTGTGCAGACAGACTTTCATCAGCGTCCATTTGGCGTATTTGATTTTGGCGGCATTAATCGGGGTGTAGTTTTTGGTTTCATCGTAGGCATCCTGTGAACCAAACAGTTCGCCCGCCACTTCGCGCTGTAGCGCCAGCGGTAAACCGGAGCCGATAAAGTTGATATGGGTGTGCGTCATACAGTCGCGGTTGAACATACAGTTGGTGATCGCCCCCACCTGCGCCGAGGCTTCGTTCGCATGGTGAACAGGGAAACCAAACGGCGACCACAGTTTGTTCTTCGCGTAACCCCAGTACTCTTCGCCTAAATTCCAGCGTTCTGCAATCGCGTAGGAGCCATCTGCCAGGTGGCTGAGTTCACCCACACGATGCGCCAGTCGATAGTAGAAATCTTTGATAAAGTTCGGATCGCCTGCTTCCAGTTGATCCCAACGGATCTCTGCATACTCTGCCGCAGGTAACACCCGCTTAAAGACGCCTTTGGAGTAGCAGTACGTAAAGTCACGATGCAACTGACCGTAGTTACACCAAATACCATAATCATCGAACAGGTTCAGGCCAACCAGGTTTCCTACGACGCGCCCATCGTCTTTATCGTCGAAATCTTTCGGCCCATTCGGGAAAATAGTGGTATGTACAAAGTTCGCCACGCAGGTATTCCCGCCGGTACTCGGCACACCAAAATCTTTCACACGGGGAACATTGAGTTGCGACATACAGCGAATTGGACATGAATGGCAGCCACTCATTTTGACGGTGTACTTCTCAGCGGCAGGGCCGAGATCAAACACGGATTTATGGGTACGAAAACCGACAGTATTCTGGTTTCCCGGTGGAATTTCCCCCGTTTCAATTGGCCCTCCTTCCGCCGCGCCCCAAAACAGCCCTTTGCGGGCCGTCCAGCGCGAATTCGGTGAAGAGTATTCAGCCCAGGCCTGTGGCGTGCTCGGCACAACATGGTTGTTGTTGGCGCCGATAAGCTCGGTCATCATGTAGTCATTAAGCCGCTTCATCTCTTTGCGATCGGCGATATTGACCCCCTGGGTCCCCTCTACCGCAATGGCCTTCAGGTTTTTCGACCCCATGACTGCGCCAGTGCCGGCCCCGCCACTGTGGTTACGGCTGTTAATCATGCAGGAAAGCGGAACGAGGTTTTCACCCGCCTGACCAATAGCTGCAACGCACGTTTCCGGGCTGGTGATACGGCAAATTTCTTCGGTGGTTGCGCGCGTACCCTTACCCCATATGAAGTCCGCTTTTTCGATGCTGACCTTATCGTCTTTGATGTTGATCCAGACCGGAGAAGGTGATTTCCCTTCGATAATAATGGCGTCGTAACCCGCGAATTTCATTTGTGCGGCAAAGAAACCGCCCATATGGGCATCGACCACTAAATTGCCTTTGGTAAATGTCGATAATGAGGTGATATTGACGCGAGAACTGCAGGGTGCACCCGAACCGGTTAGCGGCCCGGTCGCGAAAACCAGTTTATTTCCTTCATCAAAAGGTTTGGTGCCTGGCTGGACTTCGTCGTACATAATTTTATAGCCAAAGCCCATCCCACCGACAAATTTCTTAAATTTACTGGAATCTTCAACGGTGATATTACCCGTGGTGAGATTGACCCGTAAAATATTACCTGTCCAACCATTAGCCATCATGTTTTCCTTTGCAAGAAGGTCCGATAGATATACACGCCACCTTTCAGGCAGTTCTTTTATTCAAAAACTGCGATTTTCTGGCAATAAATGACGCGTATCAGGCAGCCCTGCTATCCATCAAACAGTAATATCTTTCCACTCAATAATTTTTAATGCCCCAGTCGGACAAGCATTAGCGCATTCCCCGCATAAAACACATTTTGAGGATTTCTTCGTTACGGTATTAACGGTCGCCATCATCCATGGGCAGGCCGTGGTACAGGCACTGCAGCCAATACAGCGTTTATGATCTACGGCAATGCAACCGTCTTCCTGTTTCCAGGTAATTGCGCCAATCGGGCAGACTTTCATGCACTGGGGATCTTTACACTGACGGCAAGTGTCTGCGGTGTAGTTTAAATCGCCGTACAACCCACCACCGGACCCGACTCCATCATCGCCAAAGAAGTAGTTACGATGAATTTTGATGCGGGAAAAGAAGGTGCCAACAGCGCCATCGTTATAATTAGTACAGGAAATTTCACAGCGGTGGCAGCCAGTACAGCGAGCCCGTTGAGTCACCAGCACCCCTTTCGGCGTATTGATAAGTCCGACGGTGCCGCTGTCGATATCTTCCTGCTTACAACCCAAAAGGGATAGCAGAGCGGGGGCAATCGTTAATCCTGCCAGACCTTTCCCTGATATACGCAGAAACTCAAGCCGCGTTAAACCACAATCTAAAAATGGACGATCAACCTGGTTCATTTATTTCGCATCCTCTTCGCAAACGCTGTAGTAGCAACAGATCCAGGCTAATTTTAATGAATGCAGATCAGGTCAAATCGGCCATAAATGTTGCCAACAACACGTGAATTTTTGCCCTAACCTGATCGCACAGATGACGGTGGTTAAACTGAATCAATCCATACCCTAAACACGGGTATAATCCTTTAGGGTTAGGCGGATAAATAATGTGGTTATTCCCCCCCTGTAACCTTGATCGTTATCAATTAAAAATCGGAAGGAAAATAATTAATGTGGAGTGATATTTATTATCATTAAGCGAGATTGAAATAACATTTCATATGCATGAAAAATAATTGGGAGTGCAATCACAAATACTGTGTTATATGTCAATCGATATATAAT
>NZ_JANEWJ010000036.1:0-44873 GCF_028069755.1 Citrobacter sp. Igbk 16
GTTTATATTTAGTGCTTAATAAAATCATTAACTTTGTTTCTGTAGGAAATGTTTAATTGTTGTCGCATAAGGATCCCACCTAGTAGCTTCAATCTCTTCCATTAAATAATCTACCCGGTCAGACTCTGACCACTCTGAAATCTCGTTAAGTTCTTCGAGAATTTTGTTTCTATAGATGGATAAAGCTGACCTACGAGCACCTGAAAGTACATTACTATCGAGCCCGAATACACGAATGGTTTCTTCAGCGCAACGTTTATCATTTTCGCTCAACCCCTCTAGAGGCCATACCTGACCTGATGAGTGAAAATACAGATAGTGTTCTGGATCGTGGATATCAGGTTTAATAAGATGATCTGGGTTATAAGGCGCTGCTTCAGGGCGATCTTTGTAATGTCCACAATTATTTTGAGAGCCACAAGCCAAGAACAGGTTATGCCATACAAAAGTCAGCTCGGGAAAATGACTCCGATTTTTTCTTCTGAAATGCTCGATATGACCGGCATCGTATATTGCACATTCACAGTAAGCACAACGTAGGCCGTATTCATCAGCGTCAGGAGTAGTTACTCCGGGTATGCCTTGCATTTCAACAAGCGCGGCACGTAAAGCTTTTTTGCAATCGGGAGCCAAATCTTTCCAAGTCTGTGTTCGATAGTCATAGTCACTTAAGCTCTCAGGTGGCGTTGCTAGAGTTCTATCAAGTTTATGCATTAACCCTGCCCCTCATCTTTAGAGGACTTGCGCAATTTAAATCTCTGAAAACGGATTAGTTTATCGGCATCTAACAATACGGGATGCTTTTCACCATAAATATCCACTAATTGTCTGCGCAGTGCGCGGCCTTCGCCACTATCATCATCTCCATTTTCAATGACTGCAGTGTAAGTCGCAATAAGCTTTGCTGCTTCAACAGGAGGAATGGGGTTAACACCCATGACATCGTTAAGGGCAATTGCGCTTTCACGACCTAGGATTTCTTGAACAGGTGACTCCGCCAGCCAATGCCCATCGTTATTTTTGAATACGACACGAATATTATCGCTCTTAATAGTTGATAACACTTGGGGGCTGTGGCTACTAATGATAAATTGCAGTTTGGGAAATGCTTTGCGTAAAGCTTGCACTACCCTTTGCTGCCATGCTGGGTGTAGGTGTAGATCAACCTCATCAATAAGGACAATGCCTGAACTTTGAAGGGGGGCAAGCTCGCCTAGGTAACCGTTGAGGCGAGCGCAGCGTAAAGCCAGATCAGCTGCTAATGAGATCATGGCACGAACCCCGTCACTGAGTAAACTTATTGGTAACGCTCCATGGTCCGGATGATACATCGCTAACTCATCATATATGAAGCTATGGTGAAAGTGGCTCCAGCCCTCCTCACCCATCACAGTGTCGACGGCCTTCTTTATACCATTGAGCCTTGCTTCTAAATTGGATTTCTCATAGCCAGGCAATTCTCGTTGTTGTTGGATTGCATTCGTCGCCTTTCTAACCCAATCCTGTAGTTGCGCAAAACTGGAGAGAGAAGATAAGCAATCTTCATATCCTGCAGTACGACTTTCAGTTAGTATCGCTTTGCGAGCAGTGTTCTTGTGGCTAACCCACAAACGCTTGGAGCTGTAATAACGCAATACAGGCAGAGCCACGTCTGAGTTTTTACGCAGATCCTCCTGCAGTAATTTTCCCAAATCAGACAGTGGAGCAGCTTCTTTCGTAGTAGTGCGGCCCTTAGCACTATTTAATGCTCGTTGCCACTGAATTACTGGCTCGATCATCTCAGAATCAATGATAACGGGAAAGTTTTGTTCGTTCTCATAACTTTTGTCCTGCACAGAATAGCGTGCGTCGGTGCGGCGTATGTGCTCAGATCGCCCGAAATCAAAAGCTCCCACAAAAGGCCCTAGTGCTGCTGCAATAGCTTCCAGAATAGTCGTTTTCCCTTGACCATTGCGCGCTGCAATCACAGTGAGTTCAGGGTGTAGATCAATCTCGAACTTTTCAAAACGTCGGTAGTTTTGCAATGTGATGCGTGACAGTCTCATACTTTATCTCCATGTGCTTATTCACGCATTAACAATGCGTTTAGCTCAAAATATTTGCTCACTGATTTATAGTCAGGATCTTACTTGAAAACCTGAAGTTATCTACTCATGCATAATCTGAAGCATCAAAACTCATGTGAGACGTTCAGTTGTTAATGGAAATATAACATACTCCGGTAAATGCATTTCATGAGGTATTGATGCCATCATACCTCTGTTTCTCCCTCACGAATCGCTGGTTTGCCAGTTACCTGATCCCTGAAAAGAAGTATCCCGTGAATTGTTAATGTCCGCTTTTTCTAGCAAGAAGCTCAGACTACAAGTTTTAACTCTCTTTTCCCGTTATCAACAATGCTCCCGCTGTCTGCTTTGTTTACGAATTCAGCCCACCATTGCATCATCGGACGACGTTGCTCGAGGTAATCACTGCGGTTGTAAGCTCGACGTACCTCATTTTTATCCACATGGGCAAGCGCTGCCTCAATAACATCGGGTGGAAATCCTTCCTCATTGAGTGCAGTACTGGCGATAGAACGTAAACCGTGTGATACGAGGACACCTCCTAAGCCAGCACGCTTAAGGGCTGCATTCACAGTCTGGCTGTTCATCGGCTGGGTAGGCTTAATGCGACTGGGAAATATAAACTCTCGGCCACCACTGAGAGACTTCATCATTTCCAGAATAGCGAGAGCTCCATCAGATAATGGAACCGTATGGTCCCGGTTCATCTTCATTCGAGCAGCAGGAATTTTCCATTCGCTAGCATCAAAATCAATCTCATCCCATCGAGCTTCAGCGGCTTCGGCAGGGCGGGTAATGGTGAGAAGCTGCCACATGAACAGGCATCGTGTGGACAGGCTGATACTTGCCGTGCGCATAGTTTGCATTAGTTGTGGGAGTTGATCCGGGCGGATACTCGGCATGTTTTTCTTCTGCGGTTTCTCGAACGCTTTCCCGATGTTTACGCTGGGAACTGCATCAATCAAGCCTGTGTTCTGCGCATAAATCATGACTTCGTTAATACGCTGACAAAGGCGGCGAACAGTCTCTAATGCACCTCTGGCCTGAACTGGCTGAACTGCTTTAACCAGAGTATGAGCCTTAATCTCAGTGACACTGATATCACCGATTGCCGGGAAAACATCTCTCTCAAGCGAGCGCCAGATATCGTCGGCATAGTCCTCTGTTACGCTGGTTTCTTCACATTCCACCAACGCTCGGCAACTAACAAGAAGGTATTGGTTTTAGCTTCTTGAGAATTCCTCACCTGTTCTTTCTGATGCTCCTGAGGATCAATGTCTTTTGCTAATAAAACTCGAGATTCAGCTCTTAGTTTACGCGCATCAGAAAGCGAGACGGCAGGGTAGGCTCCAAAGCTCTGTTTGGTTCGCTGCTTGGTCAGAGGTCGATAGTAACGGAATTGCCAGAGCTTACTGCCGCTGGACTTGATTAACAGAGTAAGCCCGTCACCATCATACAGCTGGTAATCGGCATCTTTAGGTTTGGCGGCTTTGATTTCCGTATCGGTTAACGGCTTGGTTTTTCTTGCCATGGGGAGTCTCCATGCGTTTAGGCCCAACGAAAACAATAGAGCTTTTCGTTGGGCCTATCAATGGGCCTAAAAGGTTCGGATTTAATTAGTTCTGTTCGGACTACGCGGGACAAATTGAGGGCACAAAAAAGCCCGCAGGGCTTGCGCTGTGCGGGCTTTTAGGACTTCATCGGATGACTCTGGTAATCACCGATGGAGAATTTTGGTGGAGCTGGCGGGAGTTGAACCCGCGTCCGAAATTCCTACATCCTCGGTACTACATGCTTAGTCAGTCTTTACATTCGCCTGGCACCTGCGGACAGACACGCCACTACCAGACTAGCCTGATTAGTTTTAACGCTTCAACCCCAGGCAGGGCATCCACGCGATCTCTTTTGGGTTTGACCTCTCTTTGATCCCCGTCTTAAGAGCGGAAGCTAGGGAGAGAGGGCTCAGAGCAGGTTATTAAGCTGCTAAAGCGTAGTTTTCGTCGTTTGCGACTATTTTTTTGCGGCTTTTTACGAGGCCAACCGCCCCTCGGCATGCACCTTGGGTTTCGCGAATCCCGTCGAATCCAGAATCAGCCCCAATGTGTTACAGCAAGTATAACAGACTTGTGACACGCGTGACCAGCCCCCACAACCCCTTAACCGCAAGGATTTACCGCTCGCGCAGTGCTTCTTTTGCACGATTAAATGGTTTGATTAAATAGTCGACGATGGTTTTTTCACCTGTTTTTATATCCACAGTGGCAATCATGCCCGGTACGATAGAAAAATGACGTCCCAGCTTGTTCTGCAAAAAGTCCTGATGGGTACGTATGAAAACACGGTAGTAGAAGATTTCCGGCTTCACTTTGTCCTGAATGGTATCTGGGGAGATGGTTTCGACCACGCCCTCCAGCCCTCCGTAAATGGCGTAGTCATAGGCAGTAATCTTTACCAGTGCCCGCTGTCCGGGGTGGATAAACGCGATATCGCGCGGTGACAGGCGGGTTTCAATCAGCAAATGATCGTCTACCGGGACAATCTCCATCATTTCGCCGTTAGGAGGGATAACGCCGCCAATCGTGGTGACCTGGATGTTTTTTACGATACCGCGCATCGGGGCGCGAACGGTCAGGCGGGTAACGGAATCTTCGCGACCTTTTAAGATGGCCGCCAGCATATCTACCTCGGCGTTGGCCTTCGACAGCGCTTCACGCGCCTGCACGTAATATTGCGAGCGCAGGTCGGTTATTTTGAGCCCAAGATCGCTTTTTTGTCGTTGCAGGCGCAGCACTTCCACATGGCTGGCGGCACCGCTTTTCTCCAGCCGTTGGGTGATCGCCAGTTCCTTGTTCACGGAGACCAGCGCATCCTGTAGTTCCACCATCGAATCGGCAAGCTGCGCCCGGCGGCTTTTATATAACCGGGTTTCAGAGGCGATAAGCTCCGGCCAGGCCTGTAGCGATCTGGGGAACGTTAGCTGCAAATCGTTGACTTCGGCATTCAGTCTGGCGCTTGACGCTAAAGATGCACGGTATCGGGCGGCGCTTTCACCCACGTTGGATTCAGAACGCGTTGGGTCGAGGCGGGCGACAATCTGGTTGGCCTGAACTTTATCACCTTCGTGCACGCTGAGTTCGGCGAGGATCCCGCCGTCAAGCGACTGCAATATTTGTTCACGCGAGCTGGGGATGACTTTCCCACTGCCGGTAGAGACTTCATCCAGTTTACCGAAATACGCCCATCCCCCCAGGATGGCAAAAAGCAGTGTGCTGAGCAGAATAATGCGGCTGGCACCGGAAAAACGGTGTTCCCGGCGGATATCGAGGTCGTCCATGGCGGCGTCATGCGGATTGGTTTTCATTTTTCCACTCCCGACCGTGAGTCTGTGCAGGTGCCCGATTTGCATTTAGCGCCTGCGCTTTTGGGGCATCCATGACCAGCTGACCTTCTTTGAGTACCACCACGCGCTCGACCAGCTCCAGAACCGGAACGCGATGTGTGGCGACAATCAATGTGCGGTTGCCCAGCCACTGGTTTAACCGTTGTATAAATTCCCGCTCGGTGTGTTCATCCAGCGAGGCACTGGGTTCGTCGAGCAGTACGATATTGGGCGATCGCAGTAACATTCTGGCGAGCAGAATCGACTGTCGCTGCCCGCCGGAAAGCCCATTACCGCCTTCCATAATGGGGTGTGCCAGCCCTTTGGCGAGTTGTTTGACGAATGCAGATGCGCCACTGACCTCCAGCGCTTCGAATATCTGCGTGTCGCTGGCATGCGGTGCGCCGAGTGTCAGATTCTCGCGTAACGTACCGAAAAAAAGCCGCGCGTTCTGGCTGAGAAAGCCGATATTGCGGCGTAAATCAGCCATATCGATTTGCGCCAGACTCAGGTTATCGAGTCGGACATCACCCTGAATAATCTCCACGCCGCCCGCCATGGCCTGTAGCAGGGTTGATTTACCCGCGCCGTTACGCCCGAGTATCGCAATCCGCTCTCCGGGCATCACTTCCAGGCGCGAGATGCGTAACGGTACGCGCTGGTCGTCACTGTGGTAGCGAAAGTGCGCATTTTCAAACAGATAGTGGCCGCGGAAGATTTCCTGGTGTATCCGGTCTTCATCGTGCTGCGTCTCGGTGGGAAGTTGCATAATGCTGTCCAGCCCCATTTTGGCTGCTTTGACCTGCTGCCAGCGAGCCAGCACACCACACAGGTTAGCCATCGGGGCGATCATCCGTGATCCGAGCATCGAGGCGGCCACCACGGCCCCGGTGGTCATCGTGCCTTCAATAACCATAGGCGCACCGAACATAATGATGGCGGCGTAAACCAGGCTTTGTACTGACATCCCCCAGCCGATCAGCCCCTGGGTAAGCTTGCGTGTGCGTAGCCCGGACTCGCCAGTAATGCGGATATAGCTGTTCCATTGCTGTAAAAAACGGTTCTCCGCCTGCATTAGCTTGATATCTTCCAGCCCCTGAACGCTTTCGACCAGCACCGCGTTGCGCAGAGTGGATTCATGTGCGGCCTGGTTAGCAAGTACCGCCAGTTTTTTCTGTAATAACAGCCCCGGCAGAATCATCAGAATGGCAGCGACGGGGGCTATCCACGCCAGCGGCGGAGCAATGCACGCCAGTACGACAATAAACAGCAGGAAAAACGGCAGGTCGACGATGGTCGACATGGTTGAGGAGGTGATCATCTCCCGGATCTGCTCCAGCTCGCGGAGTTGGGAAATAAAACTCCCTGTTGAGCGGGGAACCGCGCTATTGCGCAACCGCAGGGCGTGGCTGAACACGCGATCGGAAATACGCATGTCTGCACGTTTACCGAGTAGATCCATAATGTGGGTACGTGCTTCGCGAAGCAAAAAGCCAAACAATACCGCGACCAGGACACCGGTCGAGAGAACATAGAGAGTCGGATATGACTGGGCGGGGATCACCCGGTCGTAAACCTGCATTGAAAAAATTATCCCGGAGAGTGACAGGACGTTAATCAGAAACGCAGCAACCATGACGGGCAGGTAAGGGCGGATATCTTGTAAAACTAGCTCGCGTATCCAGTCGGGTTTAAAGCGCGAAATATAGCGATCAACCCGACTGTCTTTTAACGCCGATAACGGGCGCAGTGCGGTGATAGTATGGATTTCTGGCAGAAGCTCTGCCACCGCCAGCCGGTTGCGTTGTCCCTCGTCGGCAATAATAAAGACATCCAGTGCATCTTCACCGTTGAAATGTTCTATCACCATGATTTGGCCGTCATGCAGTTCCGCCACCACCGGCAAACGCCATTGGTTAAGTACCTGCTTTGCGGTATCCAGCGTATGAAAGGAAAGTCCCGCCTGGCGCGCTAATTGCGTCAAAGCAAGGGTTTTGCTTTTCCCCTCGAACCATGGGGCGTTGGCCTGGATAGCGCCTGGCGAGCAAGTAAGGCGATAGTGGCTGGCAATGTGGGTAACTGCCTGCGCCCACTGGCTCAGGGCGGGTTCGCCAATAGCATCTTTAACAACAGGCTCGACGTCGCTCATAGCTGGATCTCCACCGATTGAATGCTGCGGTTATTTAAGGCGAACGCCTGGCGCAACGATCCGGTGTTGTAGAGGCAGTTCAGTTGTAGCTGGCGCAGCTGGCTTTGGGTCTGGAGTTCGGCAAAACGGGCCTGGTACACTTCCTGTTCGGCGTTAAGAACATCAAGTAATGGGCGTGAGCCGAGATCCAGATACTGCTGTTGATACAGTTCACGAGTGCGTTCGCTCAGTCGCTGCTGGCGGCGCAGGATCTGTAATGCAGTCGCGAGGCTCATTGCCTGGCTGCGGGATTCCAGTAATTTTTGCCGAACTTCAAGTCGGGTGCGCTGAATAGAGTACTGTGCGGACTCTACCGCGTGGCTGGCGGCGTTGCGCCGGGCGGTGAGACCGCCGCCCTGATACAGCGGCATTTCGACTTTTACCCACGCTGAGTACTGCGTTTTGTCGAGCACCTCATGGCTGGGGTATTTGTCGTTGAGATAGTGCTGAACAGATGGCTCCAGGGAAATGGTTGGCGTCATCTGTGCGTTGGCGTAATCCAGATTGGCCTGTGCGATGTTCGCCTGCGCCCAGGCTGCCAGCACTGCAGGAACTAACTTATCCTCCGGTTTTACCACATCGCAACTGCTGTCCAGTTTTACCGGAAACTCATTGCTGATGCCGTTCAGTGTGCGCCAGCCGAGATAGCTCATCAATGTCGCTTTGCTACTGTCGAGATTGGCCTGATATTGCGCCAGCTGTGAACGAGCAGACTCAATACGCGCATCGGTTTGTACCACGTCAGACAGCGAGGTCGCCCCTTCATCATTACGTTCTCTGGTCAGTCGACCAATACCGTTTAGCGCGACCAGTTGCTCTTCGGCGGCATCCACCATCTGTTGCCATGTCTGAACCTGGACGATGGCATTGGCGGTGGCGTGGGCGACAGTATCGATGCTGAGTAACACGTTTGCCTGTTGTTGCGCCGAACCGGCGGCTTCGGCGCGCACCTGGCTGGCGACTTTGCCAAAGTCATACAGCATTTGTGACACCGAAATGACCAGTGCAGGGCTGAAGCCATGGTCGGTGTAGGTATTGCTGTAGCCGTTGTTCATTCCGGCTGTAACTTGCGGATAATATTTCGCTTTCGCCACGTCTATCTGCTCATTTTGCGAGAGCAGTTTGCCAATGGATTCACGAATAGAAGGATGCCAGCTCACTGCGCGGCTCACCGCGTCGTTAAGCGTCAGGCTTCCGGGAGCGGCAACGCTTAGCGGCAGATCGGCCACAGAGCCATCCAGAGAGGGAAGCATCTGACTGGTTGCCAGCCCTTCCGGCGTAATAATTTGCGGTTCATCTTCGGCATTCGCATGAACGGAACAGAACGTTAATGCCAGCAGTACAGCGACAGGGGCGACATTTCTCATAGTTTATCCCTTGCAAAATAGGGCAGTGACGACTGTTATTGCCCCGGACGTCATGGCATCCGGGGCTGTTGTTATCTCGTTATAGCGGTATGACGTTCGTTTCAGGTCACAATGTGATTTTGTTGGATCAGCTCATCGAGCGTGGTGTGTACGTTCTCCAGCGTTACGAGGTTAGTGGTGTGGTACGTGCTGCCTGTACCGTCGCGATCAATGGAAACGATGGTGTTGTTACCGCTGGTGGTCACCGTGAGGTAGTTACCGAGCGTGGCATTTTGTCCGTTCCAGCCTACCAGCAGGTCGCCGATGTCGATTTTGTCGCCCTGCGCCAGCGAGAAGTTGGTCCAGGTGTCTGCCGTTCCGTTACCGCCCGTTGCATCGCTGGCATTAAGCAGGTGATAAATCAGCGTATCGCCGTAGACCGAGCCGATGATCACGTCATGCTGCGCGGTGCTTGCCATCTGTGGATTCATATTGATGGTCAGCGTCGCGGTGTCCGTATGCCCGTTTTGGTCGTTAAGCGTATAGGTAAATGTCTCTTTGCTGGCCATCGACGCCACGGTTGTACCCGGTTTCAGCGTATAGATGTATGAGCCATCCAGATTCATGGTCAGTGAGCCATAATGACCCTGAATTGTTGTGCTACTGATGCTGCTGGTCGGATTGAGTGTGGCGGTACTGCCGTTAAAGCCGGTGATAGTGAGCTGGGTATGGACGGTTGAGAGCTGATCGTGCGCGCCAGAGGCATCACTGCCATCAAAAATATTGCCATTCACCGTCGTGGCGTTAACGTCCCAGGTATTGAGGTGCCATGTCGTGCCCGTAACGTTCGGCGTAATGCTGACGTTGCCAACGGCCAGCCCCCCCATCGTTCCTGTGAAGCTGATGCTGTAATGACCCGCGGCTAGCTCGGCATTACCCAGCGAGACGGCAATTGAACTGCCTAACAGGCTGATGGCGCTGGCGGGTACAGAGCCTGAAAGCGAGAATCCGTCAGGACCGGTGATTGTCCAGGTCACGCCCAGCGTACCGACGGTGATAAGGGTGCCGATGCTGAAGTTGAGCGTGGCGCCTTTCAGTACGTCATTTGTTGCGATGTCAAACGAACCTGAACCGGTAGCTTTGCTCCCCAGCGTCGGAATTGTCGCGGTGCCCAGCGCGCCGCTTCCGTATGCCGCAGAATCCTGAACGGTACTCACCGCCATCATGCCGCTGACGTCATTTACTGCGTCAAGCGCCTGCGGGGTCGCCGTAATGTTCAGCGAGGCGCTACCTGTATCGCCATTGGGGGCTTTGACCGTATAGACGAAACTGTCCGGTGTGCTGATGCTATCTGCACCCAGCCCGCTTTTCAGGGTATAGGTATAGTTCCCCTTCGCATCGATAGTCAGCGTGCCGTATTGTCCGTTAATACTGGTGGTGCCCGTCCCGTTAATCGCCACGCCATTCACTTCGGTGATGACGCTGTTTATCGGAGCCGAGTCATTGACCAGAATATTACCGTTGGTTACCGCGCTGAGACTGTCCACCGCGTAGGTATGATCCGCCTGAATATTCAGGGTATAGCTGGTCAGTAACGTCAGGCCGCCAGAGGCGTTAAGCAGGAAAAGATAGTCACCACCCGGCAGCGTGATGGTATACGCTGAAGAGCTGCCGCCCAGCAGCGCCGTAACCCAGTTTGGCTGCACCCGATATTGTTCATACTGCTGAATAGCCTCATTGAAGCGGTAGACATAGAGATCAAAACCGCCAAGTGTCACACCGAGGACATTTGCCTGGACGGTGAGCGTACGGGTTGCTCCGTCATCCACGTTGAACTTAATCGGGTTAGTCAGACCGTTGACCAGACTGACGTCGAGGACATCACCCAGCCCGACATTTGCCAGTGTGAAGCCAGTTTGTTTTGACGTGCCGTGGTCGACCGCGATCACCTGGGTTCCGTAGGTCAGTGACGCCACATCATCTGCTGCCGTTACCGTGCTGGTGGTTGGGGCCTGGCCCAGCGTGACAACCAGTTTGGCTGAGGAATGGTCTGTGCCATGCGTCAACGTATAGGTGAAGCTTTCGGAGCGGCCATACACCGATATTGCTGTATTGGTCAGGGTATAGGTATAACTGCCGTCCTGGTTAATATGCAGGGTGCCGTATTTACCCTGTACATTCACGCCGCCTGCCGTGACGTTTACCACATTGCCATTACCATCGGTAATGGCGGTGACCAGCGTACCGGAAGGGGCGTTATCTTGACCGTTAGTGGGATCGGTATCGGTGATGATGTTACCGGATTCTGTGGTCCCCCCGGTGATGGTTCCGCCGTTGGTTTTCACCACGGCAACGTCCAGGCTGGTGTAAGCGCCGGTCGCCAGCAGGTTAGTGTTGAAGCTGACCACGCGATAATCCCCGCCTGTCAGCCCATCATAATTGAGCGTCACTCCAGAGGCTCCGATGGTCAGCAAACTGGCGAAATTGGGTTTCGAAGTATCGACCACGGTTATCCAGGTGTTGAGCACGGTGTCATAGCGCTGGATAACAATCTCCATTGAGCTCAATAGTGACAGCACAATGCCGGTCGCCGCGGCGTTAATGGTGATGGAGCCACTACCGCCAGACTGGATGCTGAAATTAACACTTGCCGTGTCGTTACCCAGCACGTTGGCGACGCTACCCAGTGCGTTCACCAGCAGGAAACCGTAATCGCTTTGATGCTCAGTGCTGACTGTCACGTCAGTCTGTAGCGGCAAACGGGTGACATTATCTTCAGCCAGCAGAGGGAGTACCGGCGCGATGACGCTGGCAGGCGATGACGTGTTGCCCGCCGCGTCGGTTGCCGTTGCAGATAACGACTGACCTTCAATCTGGCGTACAGGCAAGGTGGCACTGTAGACCCCACTACTGTTGGCGACCGCTGTCACGCTGGTGCCACCGGGCAGGGATATCGTAACCGTACTGCCGGCTTCGGCAATACCGCTCACTGTTCCGCCATCGGCGCTGATCAGAATCGTAGGGGGGGGCGGTGGCGTGGTATCCACAATGACGCTGAACGAGCCAGACAAAACGCTCGAGCCGTTGGCATTTGTGGCGTTGGCGGTAAACGCGTGGTTGCCTTCACTCAGGGCGCTGCCTGGCGTAAAACTCCAGATCCCATTCCCGTCTGCGGTTGTGCTACCCATCAACGTGCCGTTGTTATACAGGTTGATAACGGCGTTTGCCTGCGCAGTTCCGCTCAGTGTTGGGCGGGTATCATTGGTGGTTTTCCCGGCGGTGACCAGGCCCGTGATAGTGCCGACATCATCGAATACGCTGGAGATCACCGGCGCGGGAGGAACACCGGTAAACGGGGCCAGCACGTTGCCGGCGGTGCCGATATTGCCAGCGGCATCCTGTGCGCTGACCTGCAGCGTTTGCCCACTAATTTGCGGTGGATTCAGGGTAAAGGTGAAGTTACCGGAAGCATTTGCTGTTGTGGTGCCGAGTACCGTTCCGCTACCGGAGGTGATAATGACCGTACTGTTCGCTTCGGCCACACCGGTTAACGCCGTACCATTGGCGTTGACCGCCAGCCCGGTTGGAACAGCGGGTGCGATGGTATCGACAACAATGGCTGCTGCAGACGAAAATCCACTGGTATTCCCCGCTGCATCTGTCGCCGTGATGGTAAACGAATGAGCCCCTTGAGCCAGATCAGTGGACGGCGTGTAATTCCAGTTGCCAGTGCTGTCAGCCGTTACGCTGGTGACAAAACTGCCATTATCATAAATATCGACTCGCGCGTTGGCCTCTGCGGAGCCGTTCAGGGTTGGGCGTGCGTCATTGGTGGGCTGATTGCTGCCAATCGCACCGGTGTTGGGGCCAACATCATCAATAATGCTGCTTATTGAAGGCTGTGCCGGAGCCGCGGTGTCCACCACCACGGTAAAACCTGGTGTTGCGCCGCTGGTATTGCCTGCCGCATCGGTAGCGGTCACGGTGAAGGTATGGGACCCGGTCGCGAGCGGCGTGGTCGGGGTAAATGTCCAGCTATTATTGCTTTGCACCAGCGCAGTACCAAGCAGAGTGTTCCCGTCATAGATACTGACAGTGCTACCGGCTTCGGCGGTGCCGTTGAGCGTTGGGCGGGCATCGTTGGTTAGCTGCCCGTTGTTCAGCGCTGCATTGAAAACACCGCCTGCGATGTCATCTATGACCGAGATCAGTTGTGGGATTGGCGGTGGGGTCGTATCGACATTAATAATAAATCCGCTTGAGGTGGCACCGATATTGCCGGCGGCGTCTGTGGCGATAGCAGTGAATGTATGTTGGCCGTTGCTCAGTATGGGGGGCAGATATTCCCACGTCCCATCGATTGTGGCGGTTACCGTCCCCAGCAGCGTGCCGTTATCGTAAATCGCGACCCGGGCATTCGCTTCCGTTGAGCCACTGAGCAGCGGACGGGTGTCATTGGTCCAGGCCCCGCTGGACAGCGTCCCGGTGCCGGGCTGTACATCATCGACGGCCTGGATAATGGTGGGGGCAAGCGGAGCAACGGTATCCACAATGATGTTAAATGTGGCGGATGATTGACTGACGTTTCCGGCTGCGTCCGTGGCGGTCACCGTGAGCGCATGGTTACCATTTCCAAGTGCAGCTGTTGGCGTGAAGCTCCAGGCCCCATTGGCGTCAACCGGGGCGGTACCGAGATAGGTGCCATTGTCATAAATTTTGATCGTGGAATTGGCTTCTGCCGTACCACTGAGCGTGGGTTGCGCATCATTTGTGGCCTGGCCGTTGTTCAGATTACCCGTCAGCGGGCCGACATCATCTGCTACCTGAGAAATGATGGGTATACCCGGCGATACGGTATCAACGATGAGCCCAAAGCCGTTCGATGCAGCGCTGGTGTTACCTGCACTGTCGGTCGCGGTGACGGTCAATGTATGCGGTCCGTTGCTCAGTGCATCCGTTGGGGTAAAGTTCCAGGTACCTCCCGCACCCACGGTAGTGGTGCCAATGGGTTGACCATCGCTCAGAACGGTAATGGTCGCCCCCACTTCGCCCGTACCGCTCAGTGCCGGACGTGTTTCGTTTGTCGTCTGCCCATTGGTTATCGCGCCTGTTGTGGGAGCTGTATTGTCCAGCACCGCGCTAATGATAGGGGGCTGCGGGGCGATGGAATCCAGTTCGAGGGTAAAGGACGAAGATACGCCTCCCATATTGCCCGCCTGATCGGTGGCAACGGCGGTAAAGATGTGTTGCCCCTGAGTCAGTGGGGTATCCGGCGTGAAGCTCCAGTTGCCGGACTCATCAACCTGGGTTGTACCAATATCAACGTCTTTATCGCGGATGGTGATAGAGGCGCCGATCTCTCCTTTGCCGTTCAGCGTGGGTTGTGCATCGTTAGTCAATTGTCCGTTAGTCAGCGATGTGTTGCCGGGTTGATCGTCAATCACCGAGGTAATGCTCGGTGCTGCGGGCGACAGCGTATCAACAACCAGAACGAAAGGTGGGCTTGCCGGGCTGATGTTGCCAGCACCATCCGTGACGGTTGCGGTGAACGAATGATTGCCTTCACTAAGTGCTGGAGCCGGTGTAAAGCCCCAGTTACCGTTTTCATCGCTGGTGGTTGTGCCAATTACCGCGCCATTATCGCGAATGGTCACTACTGAATCGGCCTCGGTGACGCCAGCAAGCGACGGGGTGTTGTCGTTGGTTAGCTGTCCGGATGTAAGGGACTGCGGGGTACCGACGTCGTCCATTACCGACACAATAGAGGGCGCGCTTGGGATTAACGTATCGACAATAATCCGGAAGCTGTTGGAGGGATCGCCCAGGTTGCCTGCAGCATCCGTTGCGCGTGCGGTAAAGATATGCTCGCCTTCTCCCAACCCATCAGTTGGTGTATAGCTCCAGTATCCGCTGCCACTTACGGTGGTTATGCCAATCGCGATACCTTTATCGTAAAGGGTGATCGTCGCGCCCGCTTCGCCAGTTCCATTGAGGGTCGGGCGTGAATCGTTGGTAATTTGTCCGGTATCTAACGATCCTGTACCCGGTAACACGTCGTCAATTACGCTGGTGATCGCAGGGGCTTGTGGGGCGGCTGTATCGATAGTGATGGCGTAATTGGGCGATATGCCACTGTCTATACCCGCAACAGTTTGCGATACGGTGAAATTGTAAGTCGTGCCGTTTGTCAGCGGAGCGGATAATGGATAGCTCCATGCGCCGGAAACGGCATCGGCGGTGACCGTACCGATTACATTCCCATCCTGATAAATTTTGACCGTTGCTCCTGCCGTGGCGGTTCCTTGTAACAGCGGCAAGGTGTCATTGGTGGTTTTACCGTTGCCAATCGCTCCTGTAACAGGCGAGACATCATCAATGATTTCGAGAGTTGGCGGATGCGGAATGCTGGATGTGGCCGCGTTAAATGGCGTAGGGTCGCTGCTATTGCCCGCCTGATCCTGGGCGATTGCGTTCAGATTCTGCCCCGTAGTTTGTGCGGGTGAGATCGTGACGGTGTAGGCACCTGTGACGCTATTCGCAATGCCCTGGCCCAGTACCGTAGTACCACTTCTGATGATGACGGTGCTGCCCGGCTCGGCTGTCCCACTTACCAGCGTGCCGTTCGGGTCAACACTGGTGACGATTGGCTCGGCGGGAGGCTGTGTATCGAGTATCAACATTACAGGGTTTCCTGCCGCCAGGGAATTACCCGCTGCATCCCTGGCGCCGAACGTCAGCGTGTGCGGGCCATTGCCCGTCAGCGTAATCTCAATACTCCAGCTACCATTCGCTGCAACGAGGGTTTCGGCAATGGGATTGCCACCATCGAAAATGACTACCGTACTGCCCGGCGCACCGGTCCCGCTGACTGTTGGGGTGGTATCATCCGTGACGCTATTGTTGGTCAATGAACCGATAATAGCACCAGCGTCATCTGCAATATCCGTAACCAGCGGTAGGGTCAGCACGGTGCTGTTAACCGTAAACGAGACGCTGTTTGATGAGGTACTGGCGTTCCCCGCCGCATCGGTTGCAATGGCCGTTAGCGTATAACTTCCGTTTGCCAGCGCCGTCCCAGGAGTAATACTCCAGGTGGTGCCAACCACCGTTGTGGTACCGATAATCGTACTGCCGTTGTACAGCGTGATCGTGTCGCCGTCAGTGCCGGTTCCGCGAATAGTTGGCGTCGTATCATCTGTTATTGCGCCAGGCGCAAGATTGCCTTGAATAGTGCCGACATTATCATTGACGGCGATAATGGTTGGCGCTGCCGGCGGCGTGATGTCGATATTCAGGGTGATGGCATTTGATGGCAGGCTGACGTTGCCGGCAGGGTCAGTTGCGGTAATGGTAATCTGATAGCTGTCTGGATTGATGGGGTCGCCAGGCGTAAAGCTCCACTTACCATCTGCGCCCACCGTCGCGGTACCCAACGGCGCGGGATTATTACCAAGGTAGATGGAAATAAGGTCGCCGACACTCCCCGTGCCGCTGAACATTGGCGTGGTGTCGTTAGTTATGCCGTTGGTCACGACCCCGGTTATCGGATTGACGTCATCCGTAATGGTGGGTGGGAGCGGTTGCGTTGGCGGCAGATTATCCACCGTCAGCGTAAAGCCCGCCGATGGGATCCCTGTGTTGCCCGCGGCGTCGGTCGCCGTGGCGGTGAATTTATGCGGCCCATCTGCAAGTGAGGTTGGGGTAAATGTCCAGGTGCCGTCTGGCTGTACGGTAGCGATGCCGGCGAGGCCGCCATTCTCATAAATCGTAATTGTCGCGCCCGGTTCACCTGTTCCTGACAGTTTGGGGTTGTCGCTTTTCGTACTGCCGCCATTACTCAGTACTTTAGTTTCCAGGCCAATAAGCCCTTCCGCTGAGGTGATGATCGGGGCTGCGGGTGGCGTTGTATCGACAGTCAGCATGAAACTTCCGGCGGTACTGGCGTTACCTGCCGCATCTGTCGCGATAGCTGACAATGTGTGCGAGCCTTCACTAAGTGGCTGGGTGACAGGGAAACTCCAGGTTCCTCCAGCCACAACGGTGGTCGTTCCAATAGGCGTGGCACCATCGTAGATAGTGATGGTGGAGCCAACGTCTCCGGTCCCTTTCAGTGACGGCAGGTTATCGTTTGAGCGGCTACCAGAAGGCAAGTCAACGGGGGCATTTCCGACGTTATCGGTGGTGGCTGAAATGACTGGTACCCCTGGAGGCTGGGTGTCAACGGTAATGGTGACAGTCACGGGGGAGGTGACGACGTTACCGGCGGCATCCGTTGCGGATACGGTAAAACGATGGTCAATATCGGCAAGCTGCTTGTTGTCCGGGACGGTATAGCTCCAGGTACCTGACTTGTCGATGAGCATCACCGTCATCAGTAAACCGTTATCATACAGGTTCACCAGCGAGCCTGGCTCGCCGGTCCCTGAGAGGGTCGGCGTGTTGTCGTTGGTTATCCCGTTGTTATTCGCGATGTTACCGGTGATGGTTCCGACGTCATCGTTGATCAAAGTAATAGCCGGGACGGCCGGCGCGACGCTATCGACAATGATTTTCCAGCTGGCGGCGCTACTGGTGTTGTTGGCGGCATCGGTTGCCGTAACCGTAAACACGTGTGCGCCCTGGCTCAGCGCGGTGCTGGGCGTGTAGTCCCAGTTACCATTGATGTCGGCGGTAACGGTAGTTAGCAGGGTGCCATTATCGTAAATTTTGACCTGCGAGCCCGCTTCGGCAGTGCCCTTAATTTCCGGTTTATCATCGTTAGTCAGCGTGTTGTTATCAATTTTTCCGATGACATCGGGAACATTGTCTAAGACGGCAATAATAATCGGTTGGTCTGGCGCGGTAATATCCGGAGCCAGTGCGGAAGCGGGCAGACTTTCGTTGCCTGCACTGTCCGTTGCGGTCACTTTTACCGTTTCACCATTGATTTGTGACGGGGTGATCGACACAACAAAGTGACCACCACTGTCTGCCTGACCCACGCCAATCGTACTCCCGTTGCTGTCTTTTACGGTGATGGTGCTGCCGATTTCAGCATGTCCACTCACTGAACCACCATCCCCGGCGACAATCACCCCTGTCGGCGCATCAGGTGCGGTGCTGTCTGGCGCTGTGAGTGCTGTGTTACCACTGGTATTGCCTGCTGCATCCGTTGCGTTGGCGACAAGATGTTCGCCGTTAGTTTGTGGCGGAACCAGTGTGGCGGTGAAATCTCCGTCAGCATCAGCGGTGGTTGTGCCAATGATAGTGCCACCAGGATTGAGAATATGTACGGTACTGTTGGGCTCTGCCGTGCCGGAAACCTGATCGCCCGCATTATTGATTGTCAGGTTTGTGGGCGGTAGCGGGGCGGTGATATCGGGAGCGATCGCCGTTTCAGGTAAACTCGTGTTTCCTGCCGGATCGGTAGCGATAGCGGTGATGGTTTCGCCATTGGTTTGTGGTGGGTTTATGGTGATAGTAAACGAGCCATCTGGCCCGGTAACACCACTGCCGATTAAATGATTGTTATTGTCGGTTATCGTCACGGTACTGCCGGGTTCAGCCGTACCCGTGACGACAGCGCCATCGGCAGATACGGTCAGATCGTCTGGCGACAGCGGCGGCTGAGTATCGATATTGATATTGAAGGCCGTCGACATTCCCCCCGTACCCAGGTGGTTGGTTGCCGTAGCGGTGAAGGCATATGAGCCGTCCCGCAAGTTTGTGCTGGAGGTCCAGTCCCAACTACCGTTTCTGTCGGCGACGACGCTGTCGATATATGCCCCGTTATTGTAAATTTTAACCGTACTGTTAGCCTCAGCTGTCCCGGAAAGCGTTGGGGTCGCATCATTAGTTGACTGATTGTTGAGCAATGGCCCAACGGAGGGAGCGACATCATCCATAACACTGACTATCACGGGTACGCCTGGATAACCGGAATTAGAGGCACTGAATGAGGTATCTGGCCCGATATTGCCTGCTTCATCCTGAATCTTTGCTGTTAGCGCTTCACCGTGTGTTTGCGCGGGCGATATGCCAATAGTGAAGGTACCGCCTGAACCGACGATAGTTGATCCCAGAACCTGGTTGTTACTGCCAATGATAGTGACAGTGCTTCCGGGCTCTGCACTACCCGTCACTGTAGTGCCTTCCTGATTCACTGAAGAAATTATTGCGGCGGCAGGTGGGGTTGTATCGATGGTAATGACCCAACTGTCTGAGATTGCGCTGCTGCCCACATTGTTTGATGCGCTGACCGTAAACTGGTGAGTACCTTCTGCAAGCGGGGAGGATGGAGTAAACGTCCAGTTCCCGTTGGCATCGATAGTGACCTGACCTATTTCGGTACCGTTATCGAAAATATGTAAGGTTGCGTTCGCGGGGCCAGTGCCCTGAAGTTCTGGCGTATTATCATTAGTAGACGTCTGTTGATTGACAAGACCAGTAATGGGAGCCTGATTGTCAGTGACGCTGGTAATAATCGGTACGCCTGGCATCGTGGGCGTTGTCGTGGGTGGCGAGCCGCCATCGCCATTTCCTTCGTTGCCATTTCCGTCACCATCGCCATTTCCTTCGTTGCCATTTCCGTCACCAGCACCATTTCCTTCATTGCCATTGCCAGCATTATTGCCATTTCCACCGCCGCCACCGCCGCCACCGCCTGCGGCGAGGCCGATTCCCCCAGCCACAGCGATCCCGCCAAGAACCCACGGCCAAACTGCACCGCCTTCATGACTGCCTTCGCTCGCCATTAATGGGGTGAGGTCGTCCAGATGCTGGTAGTGGAATGCGCCATCCGTATCCTGAACCCACCATAGCGCACCGTTGCTATCTTCAAGTACGAGCTGGCTTTGTTCATCACCTTTGCCAACGTAAAAGTTTTTAATTGTGATGGTTTCACCGGAGCGGAGTGTGACAATCAGATCCTGATTTACGCGGGAAAGTTGACTGATTTCTTCACGAGAAACAGACAGCTTCACGATGGAAGGTGAATTGAGCGTGACTTCAGAAGCTTCAATATTTGTGGAAACACCAGTCAATTTTGATACAACGGCGAGTAGACGCATATATTCACTCCTGATGGCAGGCCGAGAGTATTAATCCACAATAGCGTGTTGGGAAAATGAGCTGACAGGTGCCCGTTCATCATATAGATGAGTTTGCACGTGTGATTTCATTGATTAGGTCACGCAGGTATCAGTTTGTTTATCGAATACGTCAGAGCCTTTAAGTTTGAATAGTTCTTTCGTATTAGATGATATAGTCAGAAAGGATGTATTACGCAAATTATCTATATTAAAAATACATTGGGACAATTGAAAAGGATACTTTCCAGTACATGTTTTGGTTTTTGCTTAAACCTAAATCATTGTATATAAAGTTGTTTTTATTCTATGCGGTTTTTTTATAAAGCTAATAAACACCAGTAATAATAGTGTTATTGGTGAAGTGTAAAATATAAATAATACGCTCTTGAACTTTTACTTTATTAAGCTATGGACGCGATAAAATAATGGGAAGACTATTTTAGGTTTTAACGATTCAGCGGTGTAAAAACTATAATCTTGGTGAATGTAATGGATGAGTTTCAATAACTAAACAATAAGGGCCAGCCTCATGATGAGAGACTGGCTGCTGAGAAGGGATTTATCGACCTGCATTTTTCATAATACGAGCTTTGTCCAACTGCCACTCACGCTCTTTTACATCAGAACGCTTGTCGTGCTGTTTCTTCCCTTTTGCGACGCCGATTTTGACTTTGCACCAGGCATTTTTCCAGTACAGAGAAAGTGCCACAACGGTGTAACCGTCACGATTCATACGCCCATATAAGGAGTCGAGTTCGCGTTGGTTTAACAGAAGTTTACGGGTGCGAGTAGGGTCACACACGACGTGCGTTGAGGCAACGGCCATCGGCGTGAAGTTGGCACCAAACAGGAATGCTTCGCCGTCTTTGAGAATGACATAGCTATCGCCAATATTGGCCTTTCCTGCACGCAGGGATTTGACTTCCCAGCCTTGCAGTGCGAGTCCAGCCTCGAACTCTTCTTCGATAAAATATTCGTGTCGTGCGCGCTTGTTAAGCGCGATTGTGGCTGAGCCAGGTTTGTGTGCTTTTTTCTTCGTCATAATGCCGCTCAGTATAGGTAATCTGGAATTGAAAAACACCCCATTTCATCCAGCGGGGCGCAAGGCGCTATCTTATCACGAGTTGGGCTATAGCGTTTTTTTTAGCGGATGATAAATGGTATTATTTGCACGATTGATATTGATGGAAATTGTTATGCCTCAGATTAGCCGGACCGCTTTAGTACCTTACAGTGCGGAACAGATGTATCAGTTAGTGAATGATGTTAAATCCTATCCTCAGTTTTTACCGGGTTGCACCGGAAGCCGTGTCCTGGAGTCGACTCCGGGGCAGATGACAGCGGCTGTGGATGTCTCTAAAGCAGGGATTAGCAAAACGTTCACCACGCGTAATCAACTGACCAGTAACCAGAGCATCCTTATGCATCTGGTCGATGGACCGTTCAAAAAACTCATTGGGGGCTGGAAGTTTACGCCGTTGAGCCAGGAAGCGTGTCGCATTGAATTTCATCTTGATTTTGAGTTCACGAATAAACTGATCGAACTGGCATTTGGCCGTATCTTTAAAGAGCTGGCGTCGAACATGGTGCAGGCCTTCACGGTTCGCGCAAAAGAGGTTTACAGTGTCAGTGTCGGCTAAGATTGTCGTTGAAGTCGCGTACGCGCTGCCGGAGAAACAGTATCTACAGCGCGTGACGTTGCAGCAGGGCGCAACCGTCGAAGAAGCGATTCGCGCTTCCGGGCTGCTGGAACTACGTACTGATATCGATCTCAGCAAAAATAAGGTGGGCATCTACAGCCGTCCGGTGAAGCTTGCTGATGTCGTACATGATGGCGATCGGGTAGAAATCTATCGACCGTTGATTGCTGATCCGAAAGAACTGCGCAGGCAGCGGGCAGAGAAATCCGCTAAAAAATAACAAACATTAAAAAAGGTGCTCATTGAGCACCTTTTTTTGATCTCTTAAACCTACTTTTTGTCGGTCAGGGCAGGTTTGTTATCAATGTTGGTCAATACACCACTGCTGTTAAAGGTCAGCGTCAGCGTTTGCTGCGTCACGCCTTCATGACCCGGCTGCTGACGGAACACATAAAACCAGGTATTGGTGCCAAAAGGATCGGACATCATTGGTGTACCCAGAGCATAAGCAACCTGTTGTTGCGTCATACCCGTACGTACTTTAGCGACATCAGTAGGTGTCAGATAGTTTCCCTGGTTGATGTCAGGGCGGTAAACCACTCGCTCCAGAGTGGAACAGCCTGCGGTCAACATCAGTAGTACTGCTGCAGCAGCAGTCAGCGTTTTACAGCGCATAGTGATTTGATTCCTTTTCGGGCCCGAGCAGTACGCGGCTCATATGTAATATGCCGATGATAATAGACCTTTCACCACTTTAAAACCTTTTGGTGTCAGGTCAGTCGGCGATTTTATGTTGAACTCAGACCTTAGCAAGGTAAAAAAGTTTATGCTGCCAGCAGTTCTTTTGCATTCGCGAGGGTATTACGCGTTACTTCGCTACCGCCAAGTAAGCGAGCGAGCTCCTGCAGACGTGCGCGTTTATCAAGCGCCTGCATATGTGTTTCAGTCATTGCGCCGTCCGTTTCTTTGCTGACATAGAAATGCTGATGACCGCAACCCGCAACCTGCGGCAAGTGGGTGACGCACATCACCTGAGTTGATTCACCCAACTGGCGCAGTAGCTTACCCACAACCGCTGCCGTCGGACCACTGATACCAACGTCAACTTCATCAAAAATCAGCGCAGGGGTTTCCATTTTACGTGCGGTAATCACCTGAATGGCCAGTGCGATACGCGACAGTTCCCCACCAGAAGCGACTTTCGCAATTGGCTGCAATGGTTGGCCTGGGTTCGTGGTGACTTTAAACTCAATGCGATCGGCTCCGTCTATGCTCAGATGGTGTTCATCAAACTTCACATCGATGCAAAAGAGACCGTGCGGCATTGAGAGTGCATGCATACTCTCGGTGATGAGTTTCCCCAATTCCTGAGCGTAATGCTGGCGCTGGCGGTGCAATATTTTTGCCGTTTCCAGCGCCTGCTGGTGGTGCGCGTTTACCGCCAGGGTTAAGGTTTCGAGCGAGTCAGCCTGATCGTCAAGCTGCTGTTGCTCATCAAGCAGGGACTGGTAAAACTGTGGCAATGCTTCAGGGGCGACGTGATGCTTACGCGCCAGAGAGATTTGCTTAGAAATACGCTGTTCAAGCTCAAACAAACGGTTAGGGTCTAAATCCAGGCGATCACAATAGTGTCGCAGTTCGTCGCTGGCTTCGCTGAGCTGAATAGTCGCCTCTTCCAGCATGTCCAGAATACCAGAGAGCTTGCCGTCCATGCCCGCCAGTTCACTGACCAGCTGTTTGGCTGTGTATAACTGACTTTGCAGGTTAATGTCTTCGCCATCGGCCATGATAGCCAGCGCTTGCTGGCTGGTGGTGAGCAACTGCCCGCTGTTAGCCAGACGCTTGTACTCTTCATCAATTTGCTCGAACTCGCCCGCCAGGGGGTTAAATTCGTTCAACTCTTTTAACTGATATTGCAACAGTTCTGCCCGGGCTGCGCGTTCCTGGCTTTGTTGCTGATGATGGGCCAGATCACGGCAGCTCTGATGCCATAGCTGGTAGCGTGCGGACATTTCCTGAATCAGGGACGCTTCATTAGCGTAACCATCAAGGAGGGACTTTTGGTGTTCCGATTTTGTCAGGAGCTGATGCGCGTGCTGGCCATGGATTTGAATAAGCAACTGACCTAGTTCGCGAAGCTGTGACAGGGGAACGGCAGTGCCATTGATAAAGCCTCGGGAGCGTCCGTCGCTGCTGATTACGCGGCGTAACAAACACTCACGCCCCTCTTCAAGCTGGTTCTCTTCCAGCCAGCGTAGCGCCGCAGGGGTGTCTTTTAAAGAGAAACGCGCACACAGATCGGCGCGAGTGGCATCTGTGCGCACCATGTCGGCATCCGCCCGCCCGCCCAGACACAACCCGAGAGCATCAATGGCAATGGATTTACCCGCACCGGTCTCGCCAGTGATGACGGTCATTCCGCTTTGGAAATCGATCTCCAGTTCACGAACGATAGCAAAATTGCTGATGGTCAGTTGTGCCAACATAGCTGTTTTCCTGTATGAAAAACCATGACTGTGATTGCATACAGTATAAACTGGTTTTTTATACAGTAAAGAGGTTGGCGTTAAATTAGAATAATTTTTTTGACCAGCCTAACTTAGTGCTTAATGTGTTGAAATAGCTGTAATCTTTGGGATGAATCAGATTCAGGTGATAATCACAGCGGCGAATCAATACGTCTTCGCCTTCCTGTATAGGTAAGGCAATCTGGCTGTCGCAGCTGATCTCCAGGTCATTACGGCGATGCGAGAAGCGCAGGCGAATCGTGCTGTTACTGTTAATTACCAGCGGGCGCGCGGAGAGCGTATGTGGGAACATCGGTACCAGCGTAATGGCATCCAGGGAAGGGGTGAGAATGGGGCCTCCGGCAGACAGCGAGTAGGCGGTAGACCCAGTTGGCGTGGAGATAATCAGTCCGTCTGAACGCTGAGAGAAGGCAAAAATTTCATCTATATAGACTTCAAATTCAATCATGTGCGCAACTTTGCCTGGGTGCAACACCACTTCATTAATTGCAGTGCTGATACGCTTTTGGCAATCCTGCTGGCAGACCTGTGCTTCAAGTAGAAAACGCTTTTCGCTGATATAATGACCTTCCAGTACATCTGCTAATTGCTGTTGGGCATTGTCCGGGTCAAGATCGGTCAGAAAACCGAGGTTGCCGCGGTTAATCCCGATGACCTTGATGTCGTAACGCGCAAGCGTGCGTGCGGCCCCAAGCATATTGCCGTCACCACCGACAACCACCGCGAGGTCCGCCTGTTGACCAATTTCTGCCAGCGTACCGGTCTGCACATTTTTCAGCTGGAGCTCATGGGCGATTTGTTGCTCCACGATAACCTCGTAACCTTTCGTGCATAACCAGCGGTAGAGCATTTCATGTGTCGTCAGTGCAGTAGGGTGACGTGGATGCCCCACAATGCCAATACACTTGAAATGTTTGTTCATTTTATCGAGGTCCTTGTAACGAAGATTGGTGACAATGTGAGTACTTCCCTTGAATCCCTGAATCTGATCCCCATAATAAGCCAAGTTAGCGAGATGAATGCGAAAAAACGCGGAGAAATTCATGAGTAGTAAAGAACAGAAAACGCCTGAGGGGCAAGCCCCGGAAGAAATTATCATGGATCAGCACGAAGAAGTTGAGGCGGTTGAATCAGACGCTTCTGCTGAGCAGGTGGATCCGCGCGATGAAAAGATTGCGAATCTGGAGGCTCAGCTTGCAGAAGCTGAAACGCGCGAGCGTGACAGCGTGTTGCGTATCAAAGCGGAAATGGAAAACCTGCGTCGTCGTACCGAACTGGACGTAGAAAAAGCGCATAAGTTTGCACTGGAAAAATTCGTCAACGAACTGCTGCCGGTGCTGGATAGCCTGGACCGCGCGCTGGAAGTGGCGAACAAAGATAATGACGCGATGGCGGCGATGGTTGAAGGTATTGAACTGACCCGTAAATCGATGCTGGATGTTGTGGCGAAGTTTGGCGTGCAGGTGGTTGCGGATATCGATGTGCCGATGGACCCGAACGTACACCAGGCTATTGCCATGGTTGAGTCTGATGAAGTTGCTGCCGGTAACGTGCTGATGGTAATGCAGAAAGGCTATACCCTTAACGGACGTACCATTCGCGCGGCGATGGTTTCCGTCGCGAAAGCTAAAAGCTAATCAGCTTCAGACCGGGTAGTGCTGATGCGTTACCCGGTCTGGATTATCCTCACTGGTCAGATACGCTCTCGCGAAGCGGTTTGACCGGCAATACCTGCACCTGCTTAATCATATTGTCCTGTACGTCGAGAATATCGATATCGTACTGACCAATGCGCACTCGCGTGCCGGCAACGGGGATCTCTTCCAGTGCTTCAAGGATAATACCGTTTACCGTTCGCGCATCATCTTCCGGCAAATGCCAGTTAAAGGCCTTATTGATTTCACGAACGTTGGCGCTGCCGTCAATAATCACTGAGCCGTCATTCTGCGGCGTGACTTCTTCGGCAAGCGTCGGGGACATTGACGTGGTGAAGTCACCGACAATCTCCTCCAGAATATCTTCAACGGTGACCAACCCCTGAATATCGCCATATTCGTTGACCACCAGGCCGACCTTCTTCTTATTACGCTGAAATTTGATCAACTGAGTGCTGAGTGGGGTACCTTCCGGGACAAAGTAGATCTCGTCGGCGGCGCGTAACATGGTCTCTTTGGTGAACTCCTTTTTCTCGGCCATGAGTCGCCAGGCTTCACGGACGCGCAGCATACTAATGGCATCATCCAGTGAGTCGCGGTACAGCACGATACGCCCGTGCGGGGAGTGCGAAAGTTGGCGGACGATTGATTTCCAGTCATCGTTAATATCGATACCGATGATTTCGTTACGCGGGATCATAATGTCATCGACGCTGACTTTTTCCAGGTCCAGCACGGACAGTAGCATATCCTGGTTACGGCGAGAGATTTGCGAGCGCGATTCATTCACCAGCGTTCGTAGTTCATCTTTACTCAGCGAACCGCTCACCACGATATCTGTTTTGATGCCCATCATACGCATCAGCAGACGTGTGATGGTATTCAGTAACCAGACAAGCGGCATCATCAGTATTTGCAGTGGCGCTAACAACACGCTGCTGGGATAGGCCACCTTTTCTGGATACAGCGCGGCAATGGTTTTGGGCAATACTTCAGCAAATACCAGTACCACAAAGGTCAGAACCCCGGTGGCGATTGCCACGCCCGCATCGCCATACAGACGCATACCGACAATGGTTCCGAGCGCTGAGGCCAGTATATTCACCAGGTTGTTACCAATGAGGACCAGGCTTATCAGACGGTCGGGCTTACGAAGCAGTTTCTCAACGCGTTTTGCCTGACGATTTCCCTGTTTTGCGCGGTGTCGCAGACGGTAGCGGTTCAGGGTCATCATTCCGGTTTCGGAACCGGAAAAATAGGCGGAAATAACCACCATGATGAGAAGCGTAACAATAAGCGTGGTGGTGGAGATGTGTTCCACGTAGGTTCCTTAAAAGACTTAACTCACAAACTGCTGCAAGATGCGGCTGCCGAAATAGGCCAGCGTCAGAATGCCTGCGCCTGCGACGTTAAACCAGACGACACGACGTCCGCGCCAGCCTTCATGGTAATGTCCCCACAGCAGAACGATATAGACAAACCATGCCACGATAGACAGAACGGCTTTATCAATATTTTCTGTGCTGAACAGGTTGTGCATATAAAACAGGCCAGTACATAGCGTCAGCGTCAGCAGAACCACGCCTATCTGGGTGATATGAAACATTTTGCGCTCAATGCTCATCAATGGCGGCATTTCATTGTTGAACGCCAGTCTTTTATTTTTGAGCTGATAATCGATCCATGCCAGTTGCAGCGCATACAGCGCGGCAATGATTAAGGTGGCATAGGATAAGAGCGATAGCCCGATGTGAATCATCATGCCCGGTGTGGCTTCAAGGTGGGTGATGTATTCGTTGGGCATAAACGTAGCGCATGCCAGATTGATTAATGCAAAGGCATACACGATCGGCAGCAATAGCCAGCCGCGGTTGCGTGAGGCCACAATGGTCATTACCGTACAGATCATCAGGCTAACAAGAGAACCGACGTTCAGCAGGCTCAGGTTTTGTCCGCTTTCACCACCTGGCAGAATACGTGCTTCCAGGGCAAACGCGTGACAGACCAGCGCGATAACCGCAGAAAGAATAGCCATACGCCGCCAACCGCTGTTTTTTTGCAGCAGGGCGGGAACGATCAGCGCAAGGCTGACGGAATAGGCGACAAGGGCTAACAGAGCAAAAACGGGCATATGGGTGTCGACAGTTGACCAAGAGTAAAGAAAAGCAGTATAGCGTTACGTGACCTCTGCTCCAACCGTTGCATAACAACAAAGGCGGCTTCATGTTATACTGCGGCAAATTTCTGTTGATGTGTCGCTGTTGCGACCGACCGTTTCCACCCCAGGCGAGAGACAATGTTTGATAATTTAACCGATCGTTTGTCGCGCACGCTGCGCAATATCAGTGGCCGTGGACGCCTTACTGAAGACAACGTTAAAGAGACGCTGCGCGAAGTGCGCATGGCGCTGCTGGAGGCTGACGTCGCGCTGCCGGTAGTGCGTGAGTTTATCAATCGCGTAAAAGAGAAAGCGGTTGGTCATGAAGTGAATAAGAGCCTGACGCCGGGTCAGGAGTTCGTCAAAATTGTTCGTAACGAACTCGTCGCGGCGATGGGCGAAGAGAACCAGACGCTGAACCTGGCGGCCCAGCCACCGGCAGTGGTGTTGATGGCGGGTCTGCAGGGTGCGGGTAAAACGACCAGCGTAGGTAAGCTGGGTAAATTCCTGCGCGAGAAGCACAAGAAGAAAGTACTGGTGGTCTCCGCGGACGTCTATCGCCCGGCGGCGATCAAACAGCTGGAAACGTTGGCCGAACAGGTCGGCGTGGACTTCTTCCCTTCTGACGTCGGTCAGAAGCCGATTGATATCGTTAACGCCGCGCTGAAAGAAGCTAAACTCAAATTCTACGACGTGCTACTGGTGGATACCGCCGGTCGTCTGCACGTTGATGAAGCGATGATGGACGAAATCAAACAGGTCCACGCGTCTATCAATCCGGTAGAAACGCTGTTTGTTGTCGATGCTATGACGGGTCAGGATGCTGCGAATACTGCGAAAGCGTTTAACGAAGCTCTGCCGCTGACCGGTGTGGTACTGACTAAAGTCGACGGTGACGCCCGTGGCGGTGCGGCACTGTCTATTCGTCATATCACCGGTAAGCCGATTAAATTCCTCGGTGTCGGTGAGAAAACGGAAGCGCTGGAGCCGTTCCACCCGGACAGGATTGCCTCCCGTATTCTCGGCATGGGTGATGTGCTGTCGCTGATCGAAGATATCGAAAGCAAAGTTGACCGCGCACAGGCAGAGAAATTAGCCAGCAAGCTGAAAAAAGGCGACGGCTTCGATCTGAACGATTTCCTTGAACAGCTTAAGCAGATGAAAAACATGGGCGGCATGGCCAGCCTGATGGGCAAACTGCCGGGCATGGGTCAGATCCCTGACAACGTGAAATCGCAGATGGACGATAAAGTGCTGGTGCGTATGGAAGCCATCATCAACTCGATGACGATGAAAGAACGCGCTAAGCCGGAAATCATCAAAGGTTCCCGCAAACGCCGTATCGCACTGGGCTGCGGGATGCAGGTACAGGATGTTAACCGTCTTCTGAAACAGTTCGACGACATGCAGCGCATGATGAAGAAAATGAAGAAGGGCGGGATGGCGAAGATGATGCGGAATATGAAGGGGATGATGCCGCCTGGCTTCCCTGGGCGCTAATTTTTCCGGCCTGGCTCACTGGCTATTTCGGCTCCGGGGTGTGCTCGCCATCCTCACGTACTGCGTGTACGCTGCGGTGGCTGCGCGCACGCCGGCACCGAACTTGCTGCGCCGCCGACGGCCTTCTACGGCAGAGTTATTAACTGTTGATTGCTTTTTTCTCAGAAATCAGTAAAATTTTTGGGCTTTTAATATGACACCGGGTCCCTTCCCTCGATGGGGCCCGGTGTTTTATTCACACAAGAGGATGTTATGGTAACTATTCGTTTAGCTCGTCACGGCGCTAAAAAGCGTCCGTTCTACCAGGTTGTTGTCACCGACAGCCGTAATGCACGCAACGGTCGCTTCATCGAGCGCGTTGGCTTCTTTAACCCGATCGCTAGCGAAAAAGAAGAAGGCACTCGCCTGGATCTGGATCGCATCGCTCACTGGGTTGGCCAGGGCGCGACTATTTCTGATCGCGTAGCTACGCTGATCAAAGCAGCAAACAAAGCAGCTTAATCTGTCACGGTGGTCATGATGAGCAAGCAACTCGCCGCACAGGCACCCGTGGAACCCATCGTTTTGGGGAAAATGGGGTCTTCTTACGGTATCCGTGGTTGGCTCAGAGTGTTTTCTTCCACTGAAGACGCCGAAAGCATTTTTGACTATCAGCCCTGGTTTATCCAGAAGGCGGGTCAGTGGCAGCAAGTACAGCTGGAAAGCTGGAAGCACCACAATCAGGATCTGATCATCAAGCTGAAAGGCGTTGACGATCGTGATTCGGCGAATCTACTGACTAATTGTGAAATTGTCGTGGATTCCTCGCAGTTGCCTGCGCTGGAAGAGGGTTCCTACTACTGGAAAGACCTTATGGGTTGCCAGGTAGTGACCACTGAAGGCTACGATCTCGGAAAAGTCGTCGATATGATGGAAACCGGATCGAATGACGTGATCGTCATTAAGGCAAACCTGAAAGATGCGTTTGGTATCAAGGAACGTTTAGTACCGTTCCTCGATGGGCAGGTTATCAAGAAAGTCGATCTCGCTACTCGTACTATCGAAGTAGATTGGGATCCTGGTTTTTAAACCACCGGATAAACGGTAAAAGTCGGCGTTATGGGGATTGGCTTGTGTTTATAGGTATCGTTAGCCTGTTTCCAGAAATGTTCCGCGCAATTACCGATTACGGGGTAACTGGCCGGGCAGTAAAAAATGGCCTGCTGAACATCCAGAGCTGGAGTCCTCGTGACTTTACGCATGACCGGCACCGTACCGTGGACGATCGTCCTTACGGCGGCGGACCGGGGATGTTGATGATGGTGCAACCTTTACGGGATGCTATTCATGCAGCAAAAGCTGCGGCTGGTGAAGGCGCAAAGGTGATTTATCTGTCACCTCAGGGACGCAAGCTTGATCAAGCGGGCGTTAGCGAACTGGCAACGAATCAAAAGTTGATTCTGGTGTGCGGTCGCTATGAAGGAATAGATGAGCGCGTGATTCAAACCGAAATTGATGAAGAATGGTCAATCGGCGATTACGTTCTCAGCGGTGGTGAGTTACCGGCAATGACGCTGATCGACTCCGTTTCCCGGTTTATTCCGGGCGTACTGGGTCATGAAGCATCAGCAATTGAAGATTCGTTTGCTGACGGGTTGCTGGACTGTCCACACTATACCCGACCTGAAGTGTTAGAACAGATGGAGGTACCGGCGGTATTACTGTCGGGAAACCACGCTGAAATACGTCGCTGGCGTTTGAAGCAGTCGCTGGGCCGGACCTGGCTTAGAAGACCTGAACTTCTGGAAAACCTGGCTCTGACTGAAGAGCAAGCAAGGTTGCTGGCGGAGTTCAAAAAGGAACACGCACAACAGCAACATAAACATGATGGGCAGGCGTAAGCCCCCAATATCAGTTTACCCAGGATAAGAGATTAAATTATGAGCAACATTATTAAGCAACTTGAACAAGAACAGATGAAGCAGGACGTACCTTCCTTCCGTCCGGGTGATACCGTGGAAGTGAAAGTATGGGTTGTTGAAGGTTCCAAAAAACGTCTGCAGGCATTCGAGGGCGTGGTTATCGCTATTCGTAACCGCGGTCTGCACTCTGCATTCACTGTTCGTAAAATTTCCAACGGCGAAGGCGTTGAGCGTGTCTTCCAGACTCACTCTCCGGTAGTTGACAGCATTGCTGTTAAACGTCGTGGTGCTGTTCGTAAAGCTAAACTGTACTACCTGCGTGAGCGTACTGGTAAGTCTGCTCGTATCAAAGAGCGTCTTAACTAAGATATCGCTCAGGCGACATCCTGATAGAAGGGGCTGGCCATTTTTGGCTGGCCCCTTTTTTTATATCGACAGAATACCGATGCCAGCGGTTAGCCGGGTAAATTGGTTTTGGGGCGTTTAAGGCTTAATGGAAAGGTGATTGTTACGTTACCGGCGAGGTGCTGAGTCGTGTGGGGCGGGTGTTTCGTTCGTCATTGCAATCGACTGACTGCGCGAGTTCAGTACGTCCCATTCTCTGTTAGCGCAGCCAGCCGGGTAATGATTAAGGTGTACTGATGACTACCGCAACGCGGCGGTTTTCAGCGCGCCCTTTTGAAGTCTGGTTGCTGGCAATCGGGTATTTCTTCCCGAGCCCTTGGGTTGTCAGGTTAGTGCGTGGAATGTTGGCACCCTGAGCCCAGGCATCTGCAACCACATTGGCTCGTTTGAGCGACAGAGCTTCGTTGTAGCTGTCCTCACCATAGTTATCGGTATGCCCATCCAGACGAGCATGGTTTAACCCGGTAGCAGCCAGTTTGGACGCCATTTCCTGGATTTGCTTTTCACTTTCAGGGCGGAGTTTATAGTCGTTTTTGTCAAACAGTATGGTGTCAGACAAACCCAGAGACCAGTCTCCTGAAGCTTCAGTGAATCCGTACGATTTCATCGCTGCAATTTGCTCTGGGGTAAATTTCCCCTGAGGCGCCTGACAGCCTGCCAGAATCAGCATGATGAGAATAAACGGGGATAATAAACGTTTTAGCATGTGTGTAATTCCTTATTTTTTAATAATGCGCTCAGCGCGCAAATTTTTAGCCTGATACATATTGTGATCGGCAAGTTCTTGTAATTTCTCGGCAGAGGCATGTTCCCACGTCAGTGCAAAACCAATACTGAGTGTCATGCTTGCCAGATGACCGTTATGCAGGTCAAAAGGTCGATTAAACTCTTGCGACAACGCCGCGCAGATACGTTGAACTTCGTATTCAGAATGGACGCTGTAAAGCACCATGGCAAATTCATCGCCGCCAAGTCGGTATGGGTGATGCCGATTACCACCAAATTCGGCCAACCTTTTTGCGACTTCGATCAGGACCCGATCGCCCGCAGCGTGTCCCCAGGTATCATTAATAAATTTAAAATTATCGCCATCAAGGAATAGCAACGCAGAGCTGCTGTGGGCCGCGTCGTCGTTCATCAGTGCGTTAATACTGCTACGAAATGCGGCACGGTTCGCAAGACCGGTCAAAGGGTCATGTAGCGCGGTACGCAACAGTTGGGCATTCTTTGCCTGCAGACGTAGTTGCCACTCTTCCATCTCATCCAGCAGGCTATTAAAGTCCTGCGCAAACAGATGAAATTCTTCAATCCGCTCTTCAGATACGCGCCGCGAGAAATTTCGATTGGTACGAACATCATGTACCACTTCAGTAATATTTTGCAGGGCGTCCACGACGCCATTGTGTAAATAACGAGTAAGCATCAACGCAATACCCGATGCCAGTAAAATGCATCCGGTAAGAACGGCTAGCGACAAATAAATAAAATGGCTAATAACGCTATCGCGGGCAATCAAGCGCACCTCACCAATAACGTCGCCATTGTGCAAAATGGGCTGAGTCACCGGTTGCGGGAACAGCCAGTGGCTGATGATGCTGCTGATTTTGTCAGTGGTATCCTGCGCGTCATAGTGCCAGGTGGCGATCACTTTCTGCTTTTGATTGCGGACCTCTGCAACTGAAAATTGCCCTTGCTGCCCCAATGCAGCCAGCGTTTCCGATGCTGCGACACTATCCGAAAAGACTAATGCTGCTTCGAGCGTGCGGGTCATGGTTGCTGCCGTGAGATCCAGGTTCTTTTGTGCGTATTGCTTCAAAGCCAGCACAGAAGAAATGCTAAGCAGCAGCCAAATCAGCGTCATGGTTACCAGTACGCTGACGATGCTGATACGCCGTAGTGTCCGCTTAAACGTTGGGCGTTTTATGGGAGAAGGACCCTTATTCATGCTTTTTATTCCGCGCAAGCATCAATACGTCCGGACTCACCCTTACACCGCTGCGTGACAGGGAATCCATATTTACGGAAAATCTCACGTCTTCATCTTTAATTATGAGGCAAAAAGCGCTGCCAATAACGCATTCGGGATTCTGTTCGGCAATTAATAACAATGCCTTAGTAGGATATTTATTCTTTAATTCCGCCTGATATGTAGGGCTTTCTTTTCCAAAATAAAAGCCATCACACTGCGCAACTAAAACTTCTTGTTCCGTATGAATGATGACAGGAAGATAGGGTAGTGCTCCTGCTCGGGTATCTTCCAGCACGCTGGAAAAGCGCGAAGAAGAGAATATACACAGTTTTGGTGGCCCTGAAAGTGCGGGCCAGCGTGTATAACTGACGATACCGGAAACCATAGAGCGCACAGATTTTGCCTCTTCCGTAACGCTGTGAGCGTACAGAGGTAATCCGGTCAGAAGCAGTGCCAGTAGAAGTATGAGTCGGTAAGAAAAGCTCATGAATAGGTACCTACCAGCGTTTGCCGTAATGCGTCGATATACATTCAAGATCGTTTGCAACAAAATAACATTATTTTCCCAGGGCGTCATTATTCCTGGAATGAGTGTATTGAGTATTTAAGCTAAATCTCATTAATTTATAAAATTTAAGCTCTTGTTTAATTTAACCTTGTTGAGGCCGCACCTTCATTTGCTCCTTTTTGCCATGCGTCATGTAACTGGCTGACATTGTCTACCGTGTCGCAACTGGCAGGGAAGGTTTTTCCGGTCAATCCTCTTGCGTAAACAAAGTCCTGCTGACAGGTTTTCCTTTGTCCTTCGGCGTACCCCTTAAGATATTGGGCGCGATCGACCTCTGGGTCATTGTAGTTGTCGGCAAGTGTCTCGTTATCTTTAACGACATAGCCTGAAATGGCATCTTGTATCCCGGCATCAAACCAGTCGGTACCTGTCCAGGTGGGGGAGAAAGTATAGGGATCTATCTGACATCCGCTGAGAAATAATACAAATAAGGTACAGATGAGTTGCTTCATTGCCTGTTCTCCCCGTTTTTTTAAAGCATAGCGGATTCATATATAGAGATGTGTAAATTTAAATGTACGGTATCTTGCGGTAATTTTGCTGAAAAGTCGCTTACTGTAAACAAAAAATTACGGAATGTGGATTGAAATCTTTACCCGTTGTGTTATCGTGATTACCTCCTCGCTGAGGAAAACTATCGCAAACGAGCTAAACAGGATCACCATCATGCAAAAAGACGCGCTGAACAACGTACACATTACCGACGAACAGGTTCTGATGACCCCAGAGCAGCTTAAAGCGGAATTTCCGCTGAGCCTCGCACAGGAGGCGCAAATCGCTCAGTCGCGTAAAACCATTTCAGACATTATCTCTGGCCGCGACCCGCGACTGCTGGTGGTGTGTGGTCCATGCTCGATTCACGATCCTGAAGCGGCTATTGAGTACGCTCGTCGATTTAAAGCCCTTGCCGCAGAGGTCAGCGATAGCCTCTACCTGGTGATGCGCGTCTATTTTGAAAAGCCCCGTACCACCGTCGGCTGGAAAGGGTTGATTAACGATCCTCATATGGATGGCTCTTTTGATGTTGAAGCGGGTCTGAAAATTGCGCGTCAATTGCTGCTTGAATTGGTGAATATGGGGCTACCGCTGGCTACAGAAGCGTTAGATCCAAACAGCCCGCAATACCTGGGCGATCTGTTTAGCTGGTCAGCTATCGGTGCGCGTACCACTGAATCACAGACGCATCGTGAAATGGCTTCTGGTCTTTCTATGCCGGTTGGTTTTAAGAATGGTACGGATGGGAGCCTGGCGACGGCAATTAACGCCATGCGTGCTGCAGCACAATCACACCGCTTTGTGGGTATTAACCAGGCGGGGCAGGTTGCACTGCTGCAAACGCAGGGTAATCCAGATGGTCACGTGATCCTGCGCGGTGGTAAAGCGCCGAACTACAGCCCGGCTGATGTCGCCCAGTGCGAAAAAGAGATGGAGCAGGCAGGACTACGACCTTCTCTGATGGTAGATTGCAGTCATGGTAATTCCAATAAAGATTACCGTCGCCAGCCAGCCGTGGCTGAATCTGTGATCGCCCAAATCAAAGATGGCAATCGCTCGATCATCGGCTTGATGATTGAAAGTAATATTCACGAAGGCAACCAGTCCTCCGAACAGCCACGCAGCGAAATGAAATACGGTGTCTCCGTAACTGATGCCTGCATTAGCTGGGAAATGACGGATGCGCTACTGCGTGAAATTAGTCAAGATTTAAACGGCCAGCTGACGGCGCGTGTAGCATAAGAGGTTGGTATGGTTGCTGAATTGACCGCATTGCGCGATCAAATTGATGAAGTTGATAAGGCATTGCTGGATTTACTGGCACGCCGTCTGGAGCTGGTTGCCGAAGTCGGTGAAGTCAAAAGCCGCTTTGGGCTGCCGATCTACGTACCAGAGCGGGAAGCCACAATGCTGGCTTCCCGCCGCGCAGAAGCTGAAGCGCTGGGGGTGCCGCCAGATCTGATCGAAGATGTATTGCGTCGGGTTATGCGCGAGTCTTATTCAAGTGAGAATGACAAAGGCTTTAAGACGCTTTGCCCTTCTTTGCGTCCGGTGGTGATCGTCGGTGGTGGCGGGCAGATGGGGCGGCTGTTCGAGAAGATGCTGACGCTGTCTGGCTATCAGGTGCGGATCCTGGAACAGCAGGACTGGGAGCGCGCCACTGAGATCGTCGCCGATGCAGGCATGGTGATCGTCAGTGTGCCGATCCACGTTACTGAACAGGTAATCGCGAAATTACCGCGCCTGCCGTCTGATTGTATTCTGGTCGATCTGGCCTCGGTGAAAAATGGTCCTCTGCAGGCGATGCTGGCGGCACACGACGGTCCGGTTGTGGGTTTACACCCGATGTTTGGTCCGGACAGCGGCAGTCTGGCAAAACAGGTCGTGGTTTGGTGTGATGGGCGGCAGCCGGAAGCCTATCAGTGGTTCCTTGAGCAGATTCAGGTTTGGGGCGCGAGACTGCATCGGATTAGCGCCGTTGAGCACGACCAGAATATGGCGTTTATTCAAGCGCTACGTCACTTTGCGACATTTGCTTACGGGCTGCATTTAGCGGAGGAGAATGTGCAACTGGAGCAGTTGCTGGCTCTTTCTTCACCTATTTACCGTCTTGAACTGGCAATGGTTGGTCGTCTGTTTGCCCAGGACCCTCAGCTCTATGCCGATATTATTATGTCGTCAGAGAGTAATCTTGCGCTCATCAAACGTTATTACCAACGTTTTGGCGAAGCGATTGGTTTGCTGGAGCAGGGGGATAAGCAGGCTTTTATCGACAGTTTCCGTAAGGTGGAACACTGGTTTGGCGACTATGCGCAGCGCTTCCAGAGTGAAAGTCGTACCCTGTTACGCCAGGCTAACGATAGCCGTCAATAAGTAAGATGCCTGATGGCGGCTTCGCCTTATCGGCCTACAAAAATCGCCTGAATTGTAGGCCGGATAAGCGCAGCACCATCCGGCATTGTCACGTTAGCTCGGGTCGACCGGCACCACGTTTTCACTCGGATAACATCCCAATACTTTCATCGAACGCGTAATCTCCCCCAACTCCTTCAGGGCTTTTTGCATCTGGGGTGATTCCAGGTTGGCCTGGATATCGAGATAAAACATCTCTTCCCACGGATTGCCGTGAATCGGGCGGGATTCCAGCTTGGTCATAATCAGATTATGGTTACGCAGTACCAGCAGCGCTTCAACCAGCGCACCTGCCTGTTGTCCTGTCGCCATCAGCAACGTTGTTTTCGCTGGAACCTGGTCAGAAACATTGATTGCTTTACGTGCCAGAACCACGAAGCGGGTAATGTTTTGCGTCTGATTAGCTTCAATATGCTCAAGTACCTGCAGACCATGCAATACACCACCGGCTTCGCTCCCCAGGGCTGCTACGCGTGGTGAGTTAGCCTGGGCGACCTTTTCCATCGCAGCTGAAGTGCTTTCAGTGTATTCAATCTTCCAGTGCGGGTAGCGGTTCAGGAACTTGCTGCACTGCTGGAACGGCTGCGGATGGCTGTATACCGTGTCGATGCTCTCCAGATCGGTTGTTCCCGACACCAGTACGCAATGGTCGATAGTAATCGTCATCTCTCCGACGATAGAGAGGCTGGTGTGCTGCAGAAGATCGTAAACGTCATTAATCGCACCGGAACTGGTGTTTTCAATAGGCACTACCGCGTAGTCTGCCTGTCCGGTTTCAACCTGATTAAAGATATTGGCAAATTTCGCGCAGCCGCTTTCAATAAACTGCTCAAAATGACGTGCGGCGTACTGACGTGCTGCAAGGTGTGAGTAAGACCCTTTTGGTCCCAGGAAGGCAACACGAGCGGAATGCGGGTTGATCTTGTTCAGATGTTGCTGAAGGAGCGCCTGCTGGGTCAGGACAGAGTCTTCGATAATAAGCTGGAACAAGCGCGTGATGTAGTGGGCATCGAGGTGATGTGCTTTACCAAGCTGAATTAAACGGTCCAGCAGGTCGCGTTCCCGATCAATATCGCGTACCGGGCGATGAGACAGCAACTTGGCTTTACCGACTTCTACCGCCAGACCACGTCGTTCTGCCAGCAGGGCCAGTAATTTTTCATCCAGCGAGCTGATCTTTTCTCGCAGCGCCAGTAATGGGTTTTCCGATGTCATAGTGTTGCCTTTCTTGTTATCAATAAAAAAGGCCCCCCGTTGTGGGAGGCCTTATTGTTCGTCTTCGCATTCTTTATCACACGACGAAACGCCTCCCATTCAGGGGAAGGTAAAAAAGAATGCGAAGAAGAACGGGACAAGTTTCATGTAATTTTCCTTTGGCTACATCAGTAAAGTACCCGTACTGTTTTCACCCTGTCAACAAAAAACGCGCCCGAAGGCGCGTTGGCGATACACTCAATGTAAGGGACTACTCTTCTTCTGCTTCGACGAAGTTGGCGTCTTTTACTGAAGTTGTTGCACGACGGGCTTCGCCTTTGTGCTGCACTTTATTGAGCTGCCGTTCCAGCTTGTTGATCAAATCGTTAATGGCGGTGTACATATCCTCGTGTTTTGCGCTGGCGACCAGATGTCCATTCGGGGTGTTGATGGTGGCATCAGCAATGAAACCCTGTGGCTCCTTAGACAGAATGATATGTGGATTAATCAGATGAGTTTGCCATTTATCCAGTTTGGAGAGACGGTCTGCGACATGCTGGCGAATTGCCGGAGTAATTTCCATTTGTTTACTGGTAATGTTCATTGTCATAAATTTTACCTCTTGTCTTTCCCGTCTTGGTGATTCCAGCATACCGTTCCTAATGTCAAAATGTGTGATCTAAATCACATTATTTTGTCGCTTTTTGTCAAGAAAACCTTTTTGTGAGGCACCGCAGGAACAGGCGATTTTTTACTTGAGGAATACCTGAAAGCAGGCCATATTTGATAGGATGCGTCGCAGCTAAACCGCTTCAGTTGTGGCGTTAACGAATAAAAAAACGGCAGCCCAGAGGCTGCCGTTTTGCATTCTGAGGTCAATCAGGTGTTGCTGCTGTTAGCGGCAATGATTTTCGCTACTTTTTCTGCCTGGGCATTCATCTGCATTTGGCGATAAGCGTTTTCCATCAACGGCAGGGCATCACGCGTTGCCTGGGTATCCGGATAGTCACGCAGCATACCTTCCACACGGTTCACGACTGCAACCCATGCGCCACGGGCGGTATAGTACTCAGCAACAGAGTATTCATACTTCGCCAGACGATCTTTCAGGAATACCAGACGCTTAGTGGCATCGGTTGTGTACTGGCTGTTCGGATAACCACGTACCAGTTTGGAAAAGTCATTAAACGCAGCTCGGGCATGCTGTGGATCGCGATCGCTACGATCGACGCCAAAGAATCCTTGCAGTGCGCTATCGTCCAGCGCCATATTGGTCAGGCCACGCATGTACATGACATAATCAATGTTAGGGTGAGTTGGGTTCAGACGAATAAAACGATCGATGGCAGCCTGAGCAAGTGGCAGATCGGCGTTTTTGTAGTAGGCGTAGATGAGATCTAATTGCACCTGCTGAGAATACGGTCCAAATGGATAACGGTTATCCAACGCTTCCAATTGCGTTATTGCCTGTTTCCAGTTACCGTCCTGCAGCTTTTGCTGAGCAGTCGCGTAGATTTCATTTGGCGGATTATCGGGCACCTCTTCCTTTGAACCAGAGCAACCCGCCAAAAACAGGCTCAACGTGGCTGCTGCCACCAGATATTTCATGCGCGTCATGACGTTTTGACTTTCCTCAAAATGTAATACGGGAGATTCTCTGTTCCTGCTCCCGGTTAAGACCAGCTACAATAGCACACTATATTAAACGGCAAAGCCGTAAAACCCAACGTTAAACGAAGAAGCAGTTTATGGCACAACGAGTAGAACTCACCGCAACAGTCTCCGAAAATCAGCTTGGTCAACGCTTAGATCAGGCTTTGGCCGAATTGTTCCCTGATTATTCGCGATCGCGCATAAAAGAATGGATCCTCGACCAGCGCGTACTGGTAAATGGCAATCTTTGCGATAAGCCGAAAGAAAAAGTGTTAGGTGGAGAGCGTGTCTCCATCAATGCTGAAATTGATGAAGAGATTCGTTTTGAAGCTCAGGATATCCCGCTGGATATCGTTTATGAAGATGACGACATTCTCGTCATCAACAAACCACGTGATCTGGTGGTTCATCCGGGCGCGGGCAATCCTGATGGTACGGTTTTGAATGCGTTGCTGCATTACTACCCGCCAATTGCGGATGTCCCACGAGCCGGTATTGTGCACCGTCTGGATAAAGACACAACCGGGCTTATGGTTGTGGCAAAAACTGTCCCGGCGCAAACACGCCTGGTCGAGTCATTGCAGCTGCGCGAAATCACTCGTGAGTATGAAGCTGTGGCGATTGGCCATATGACAGCGGGCGGTACGGTCGAAGAACCGATCAGCCGTCATCCCACCAAACGTACGCATATGTCAGTGCATCCAATGGGGAAACCTGCGGTAACGCACTATCGCATTATGGAGCATTTCCGTGTGCACACGCGTCTGCGGTTGCGTCTGGAAACCGGACGTACGCACCAGATCCGCGTGCACATGGCGCATATCACCCATCCGCTGGTAGGCGATCAGGTCTACGGCGGTCGTCCGCGCCCGCCGAAAGGTGCTTCTGACGAGTTTATCTCCGTGCTGCGTAAGTTTGACCGTCAGGCGCTGCACGCGACCATGTTGCGTTTGTATCATCCGATTTCCGGTATCGAGATGGAATGGCATGCGCCAATCCCACAAGATATGGTGGAGCTTATCGAAGTGATGCGCGCTGATTTTGAAGAGCATAAGGATGATGTTGCCTGGTTATGAGTAAGCTAATTGTCCCGCAGTGGCCGATACCTCAGGGTGTCGCAGCCTGTAGTTCTACCCGCATTGGCGGCGTCAGTATGTCGCCTTATGATTCGCTGAACCTGGGTGCCCATTGTGGCGATAACCCGGAGCATGTGGAAGAGAACCGCAAGCGGCTGTTTGCTGCGGGCAATCTGCCTTCGAAACCCGTTTGGCTTGAACAGGTACACGGTAAAGATGTCCTGAAATTAAGCGGCGGGCCATACTTATCTAAACGTGCAGATGCGTCCTACAGCAATACGCCAGGCACCGTATGTGCAGTGATGACGGCGGACTGTCTGCCGGTGCTGTTTTGTAATCGTGCTGGAACAGAAGTGGCGGCGGCCCATGCGGGCTGGCGCGGGTTATGTGAAGGTGTGCTGGAAGAAACGGTGGCGTGCTTTGCCGACAAGCCGGAAAACATTATTGCCTGGTTAGGGCCGGCGATTGGTCCGATTGCGTTTGAGGTAGGTGCAGAAGTTCGCACCGCGTTTATGGCAAAAGATCCGCAAGCTGACAGTGCATTTGTGCCGCGTGGTGAAAAATATCTGGCGGATATCTATAAGCTTGCACGTCAACGTCTGGCAAATGTAGGGGTAGAGAGCGTCTACGGTGGCGACCATTGCACCTTCAACGAAAGTGAGACGTTCTTCTCTTATCGTCGCGACAATACCACGGGTCGTATGGCAAGTTTTATTTGGCTGATATAACCTAAAGAATCAAGACGATCCGGTACGTGTAATTTTCTTTTCACATAATTCAGGTCATTCACCTTGAATAATTGAGGGATGACCTCATTTAATCTCCAGTAGCAATTTTGACCTGTTATGGGAGGAGTTATGCGTCTGGATCGTCTTACCAATAAATTCCAGCTTGCTCTTGCCGATGCCCAGTCACTCGCACTGGGGCACGACAACCAATTTATCGAACCACTTCATCTAATGAGCGCCTTGCTGAATCAGGAAGGGGGATCGGTTCGTCCTTTGTTAACGTCCGCTGGCATCAATGCTGGCCAGTTACGCACAGCGATTGATCAGGCATTGAGCCGTTTACCACAGGTAGAAGGTACCGGCGGTGATGTTCAGCCTTCTCAGGATTTGGTGCGTGCACTGAATCTTTGCGACAAGCTGGCGCAAAAACGTGGAGACAATTTCATTTCGTCAGAACTGTTCGTTCTGGCAGCGCTTGAGTCGCGCGGTACGCTGACCGATTTATTAAAATCAGCAGGAGCGACAACCGCCAATATCACTCAGGCAATTGAACAAATGCGTGGAGGTGAAAGCGTGAATGACCAGGGGGCTGAAGACCAACGTCAGGCCTTGAAAAAATATACCGTCGACCTGACCGAACGCGCCGAACAAGGCAAGCTCGATCCGGTTATCGGTCGTGATGAAGAAATTCGCCGCACGATTCAGGTGCTGCAACGTCGTACTAAAAACAACCCGGTTTTGATCGGTGAGCCAGGTGTTGGTAAAACCGCTATCGTCGAAGGGTTGGCACAGCGAATCATTAACGGTGAAGTACCTGAAGGGTTAAAAGGTCGTCGCGTGCTGGCGCTGGATATGGGCGCGCTGGTGGCCGGGGCGAAGTATCGCGGTGAGTTTGAAGAACGTTTAAAAGGTGTGCTCAACGATCTCTCGAAACAGGAAGGCAACGTCATTCTGTTTATCGATGAGTTGCATACAATGGTCGGCGCAGGTAAAGCCGATGGCGCGATGGACGCCGGTAACATGCTGAAACCGGCGCTGGCGCGCGGGGAACTGCACTGCGTAGGGGCCACCACGCTTGATGAATATCGCCAGTACATCGAAAAAGATGCGGCGCTGGAACGTCGTTTCCAGAAAGTGTTTGTGGCTGAGCCATCAGTAGAAGACACCATCGCCATTCTGCGCGGCCTGAAAGAGCGTTACGAGCTGCACCACCATGTGCAGATTACTGACCCGGCGATTGTTGCGGCAGCCACGCTGTCTCACCGCTACATTGCTGACCGTCAGTTGCCGGATAAAGCTATCGACCTTATCGATGAAGCAGCGTCCAGTATCCGTATGCAGATTGACTCCAAGCCGGAAGAACTCGACAGACTCGACCGCCGTATTATCCAGCTCAAGCTGGAACAGCAGGCGTTGATGAAAGAGTCTGATGAGGCAAGTAAAAAACGTCTTGATATGCTTAATGAAGAACTGGACGACAAAGAGCGCCAGTATTCAGAGTTAGAAGAAGAGTGGAAAGCTGAAAAAGCGTCCCTCTCTGGAACGCAAACCATTAAGGCAGAGCTGGAACAGGCAAAAATCGCTATCGAACAGGCGCGTCGTGTCGGCGACCTGGCGCGCATGTCTGAACTGCAGTACGGCAAAATTCCGGAACTGGAAAAACAGCTGGAAGCTGCAACCCAGTCTGAAGGTAAAACTATGCGTCTGCTGCGTAATAAAGTGACGGATGCAGAAATTGCCGAAGTGCTGGCGCGCTGGACCGGTATCCCGGTGGCTCGTATGTTGGAAGGCGAGCGGGAAAAATTGTTGCGGATGGAACAGGATCTGCACAGCCGCGTGATTGGCCAGAACGAAGCGGTAGAAGCGGTATCTAACGCCATCCGTCGTAGCCGTGCAGGATTGTCCGATCCGAATCGTCCGATTGGTTCATTCTTGTTCCTGGGGCCAACCGGTGTCGGTAAAACCGAGCTGTGCAAAGCACTGGCGAACTTTATGTTCGACAGTGACGATGCGATGGTGCGTATCGATATGTCCGAGTTTATGGAGAAACACTCGGTATCTCGTCTGGTAGGTGCGCCTCCGGGATATGTCGGTTATGAAGAAGGTGGGTACCTGACGGAAGCGGTGCGTCGTCGCCCTTATTCGGTCATTCTGCTGGATGAAGTGGAAAAAGCGCATCCGGATGTCTTCAACATTCTGCTGCAGGTGCTTGACGATGGTCGTTTGACTGACGGGCAGGGGAGAACGGTCGATTTCCGTAATACGGTTGTCATCATGACTTCGAACCTGGGCTCTGATCTGATTCAGGAGCGCTTCGGCGAGCTGGATTACAGCCATATGAAAGATATGGTGCTGGGCGTTGTGAGCCAGAACTTCCGCCCGGAATTCATCAACCGTATAGATGAGGTTGTTGTATTCCATCCGCTGGGTGAGAAACACATTGCTTCTATTGCTCAGATCCAACTGCAGCGTCTGTACAAACGTCTGGAAGAGCGTGGTTATGAAATCCACATCTCTGACGAAGCACTTAAATTGCTGAGTGTGAATGGTTATGATCCTGTGTATGGTGCACGTCCATTGAAACGTGCTATCCAGCAGCAGATCGAAAACCCACTGGCACAGCAAATCTTGTCTGGTGAGCTGATTCCGGGCAAAACGATTCGTCTGGAAGTGAATGACGATCGTATTGTGGCAGTGCAGTAAGTCACAAAACCTAAATAAACGGGCCCTGCGGGGCTCGTTTTTGTTTGAAAACCAGGCAAAAATAGCTTCATTGTCCGAAAAGTAATCGCTTGATAAGTTTTTTGTATTTTTAACTTGTCAGCCTGAAATAACTCCCTATAATGCGCCTCCACTGACACGGAACAACGGATTACAAGCCGCCGGGTCAGCGGGGTTCCACTGAGAACCTCACGAAGAAAAGCGAAATTAAATGCTTGACTT
>NZ_JANEWJ010000037.1:0-44859 GCF_028069755.1 Citrobacter sp. Igbk 16
TAAACCGGGATGAATAATCCGGGTGGTGACAAAGAAATTCGGTGGAGCGGTAGTTCAGTTGGTTAGAATACCTGCCTGTCACGCAGGGGGTCGCGGGTTCGAGTCCCGTCCGTTCCGCCACTTATTAAGAGCCCTGAGCATTTGCTCAGGGCTTTTTCTTTGCCTGTAACTTTATTATTGCTAAATTCGCAAAAATCCTCTGCATTTTTCGCTCTTTTTCTATAAAGAGCAGAAGGTCATAATCCCCTCAGTTAACGAACATTGTGATTAAAAAGAGGAATTCTATGACTATCCCTGCATTTGGTTTAGGTACTTTCCGCCTGAAAGACGACGTGGTTATCGCTTCTGTTAAAACAGCTCTGGAGCTGGGTTACCGCGCAGTCGACACTGCACAAATCTATGATAATGAAGCTGCTGTTGGCCAGGCGATTGCCGAAAGTGGCGTACCGCGTAATGAGTTGTACATCACAACTAAGATCTGGATTGAGAATCTTGGTAAAGACAAGCTGATCCCAAGCCTGAAAGAGAGCCTGAAAAAACTGCGCACAGATTATGTTGATCTGACGCTGATCCACTGGCCATCACCAAATGATGCTGTCTCTGTTGAAGAGTTTATGCAGGCATTGCTCGAAGCCAAAGAGCAAGGGCTGACTCGTGAAATTGGTATCTCTAACTTCACTATCCCATTGATGGAAAAAGCTATTGCTGCTGTGGGTGCAGAGAATATTGCGACTAACCAGATTGAGTTATCTCCGTATCTGCAAAGCCGTAAGGTTGTTGACTGGGCGAAAGAGCACGGTATCCACATCACCTCATACATGACACTGGCTTACGGTAAGGCGCTGAAAGATGAAGTGATTGCTCGCATTGCCGCTAAACATAACGCGACGCCGGCCCAGGTGATTCTGGCATGGGCGATGGGGGAAGGTTACTCTGTGATCCCTTCTTCTACTAAGCGTGAAAACCTGGCAAGCAACCTGCTAGCACTGGAACTGCACCTTGATGCGGAAGACAAAGCGGCAATCGCTGCTCTGGATTGCAACGATCGCCTGGTTAGCCCGGAAGGTCTGGCACCTGAGTGGGATTAATCGCCTGACCCTCTGTGCCTTTAACCCTCTTTTACAGCTCCTTCGGGAGCTGTTCTTATATATTCACTTAAAAAATCGATAAATGCCCGAATACGGGTACTGACGGCACGATCGCTGTAATACACCGCGCTGAAAGGCATCTCGACTGGCAGCCGTTTATCCGCCATCAATTCGACCAGCTTACCCTGAGCGATCTCTTTATCAATCATATAATCTGAAAGACAAGCAATACCGTTGCCGCTCAGGCAAAGCTGCTTCAGCGTTTCGCCACTGTTCGAAGATAGACCGCACTCAACCTCATGCAATTGTCCGTCACTGCAGGCTATGGGCCAGGTATTGAGCGAAATGGGTTCAGAAAACCCCAGACACAGGTGCTGCTTTAACTCTTCAACAGTCTCTGGTTTACCGAAACGGGCAATATAGTCGGGCGAAGCAATAATCTTACGGTAGCTGGTAAAGAGTGGACGTGCGCGCAGACTTGAGTCAGTTAAGGTACCGGCACGTATCGCAACATCCACTTTTCGTTCAATAAGATTGATAAATGTCTCTGAGGAAACCAGCGACAACGTCATCTCGGGATAGCGCTCACGGAAAGGTTTGATCAGTGGCATCAGGAAATGCAACATCACCGGTGTTGCGGCATCGATACGCAGCAAACCGCGCGGTGTATTACGCGACTCCATGATTTCGGTTTCCGCCGCAGCCATATCCTGCAGTATCTGTTGTACACGCCTGAAGTAGCGTTCACCTTCTTCTGTCAGACTGAGCTGCCGGGTTGTTCGATTGAGCAAACTAACGCCCAGCTTCATCTCCAGCTTCTTTACTGCCCGACTGACCGCGGAATTGGCCTGCCCAAGCTGCTCTGCGGCCCGGCTAAAGCTACCGCTTTCCACGACCGCGACAAAAATTGCCAGTTCTTCGGAGGTTGCTTTCATTTTTGCACCTGAAGCAAAATTATATTGAGATTTTGAATGTTTTTGTTATTAAAACATCCCGGCATACTGCCTGTCATCTGATTACTGATGATATGGAGCTATTTATGCCTCTCGCTTTATATGCACTGACAATAAGTGCCTTCGCTATTGGCACGACTGAATTTGTGATTGTCGGCCTGGTGCCGACCATTGCTGAACAACTGGCGATCTCTTTACCTTCTGCCGGGATGCTGGTTTCAATCTATGCGCTGGGTGTCGCGATCGGAGCGCCAGTATTGACAGCCCTGACCGGACGTCTGCCACGTAAGCAACTGTTGGTGGCGCTGATGGTCCTGTTTACGGCCGGTAACTTGTTGGCATGGCAGGCACCTGGTTATACGACATTAATTGTCGCCCGCCTGCTGACAGGCCTGGCACACGGTGTCTTCTTCTCAATTGGTTCTACGATTGCGACAGGCCTGGTGCCAAAAGAGAAAGCCGCTTCTGCCATCGCTATCATGTTTGGTGGTTTAACGGTTGCACTGGTGACGGGAGTACCGCTGGGTACATTTATCGGACAACATTTTGGCTGGCGTGAGACTTTCCTTGCCGTATCACTGTTGGGTGTGATTGCACTGATTAGCAGCCAACTGCTGATCCCTGCGAATATTCCGGGTCGGGCGGCTGCCAGCATTCGTGATCAGGTAAAAGTGTTAACCCACCCACGCCTGTTGCTTATCTACGCGGTTACGGCGTTGGGGTACGGTGGTGTCTTCACTGCGTTCACCTTCCTGGCACCTATGATGCAGGACCTGGCAGGCTTCTCGCCGGCAGCGGTAAGCTGGATCTTACTGGGCTATGGCGTATCGGTCGCTATCGGTAATATTTGGGGAGGTAAGCTGGCGGATAAACATGGTGCTGTCCCGGCGCTGAAATTTATCTTCGCGGCGCTGTTTGTCCTGCTGATGGTCTTTCAACTGACGGCCTCTACGCAATACGCTGCGTTAGTGACGATTCTGGTGATGGGGATCTTCGCCTTTGGCAATGTTCCAGGTTTGCAGGTTTACGTGGTACAGAAAGCGGAACAATTTACCCCCAATGCGGTGGATGTGGCATCCGGTCTGAACATTGCTGCGTTTAATATTGGTATTGCGCTTGGCTCTGTGATTGGCGGACAAACGGTAGAGCATTATGGTTTAGCACAGACTCCGTGGATTGGTGCGCTGATTGTTCTGGTTGCTTTTTTACTGATGGGTATCAGCGGTCGCCTGGATAAACCGGCGCGGGTAGTATTGGGATAAATCATTGATGTAAGTACCCACTTACAAAACAAACTGCAATTGTTCGTTGAAAGTGAGTGCTAAAGTCCCTATAACAGAAGAACCAGTCCGGCTGCGGACTGGTTGACGTTATAGAGGTTTGAAAGTCTAAAGTGCGAAAAAACACCTATGCCATGCGCTATGTTGCCGGACAGCCCGCTGAGCGGATTTTACCGCCAGGGTCATTTGCGCATATCGGCCAGGCATTACCTGCAGGCGTGCCGTTAAGCAGTGAAGATCGCATTCGCGTGCTGGTATGGAATATTTTTAAACAGCAGCGCGCAGAATGGCAGTCGGTGCTGAAGAATTTTGGCAAAGACGCGCATTTGGTGTTATTGCAGGAAGCACAAACCACGCCTGAACTGGTGCAGTTTGCGACCGCTAACTATCTTGCCGCCGATCAGGTTCCCGCTTTCGTGTTGCCTCAGCATCCTTCTGGCGTCATGACGCTTTCTGCTGCACATCCGGTCTACTGCTGCCCATTGCGCGAGCGTGAGCCAATTTTACGCCTGGCAAAATCGGCTCTGGTCACAGTGTACCCGCTGCCTGACTCGCGTTTATTAATGGTGGTGAATATCCACGCGGTAAACTTCAGCCTCGGTGTCGATGTCTATAGTAAGCAGTTACTTCCCATTGGGGATCAAATCGCCCATCACAGTGGTCCGGTGATTATGGCCGGTGATTTCAATGCCTGGAGCCGCCGACGGATGAATGCGCTGTACCGCTTTGCGCGTGAAATGTCGCTGCGCCAGGTTCGCTTTACCGACGATCAACGCCGGCGTGCGTTTGGTCGCCCACTCGACTTTGTGTTTTATCGTGGTTTGAACGTGAGTGAGGCCTCTGTGCTGGTCACTCGCGCCTCCGACCACAATCCACTACTCGTTGAATTCAGTCCCGGCAAGCCTGAGCAATAAAGGTATGTCAGGTCTGCCGTAGGGCAGGCCTGTGATGGTTGCCCTTCATATTTCACAACAACCGAAGGACAACACAATGACAACACGCTCCCACCATGACAACGTCGAAAAGCAGTTTGGCTCTCAGGCTAACGCCTATTTAACCAGCACCGTACATGCTACTGGTCGTGATTTACAACGACTGGCGGAAAGGCTGTCTGCTTTTCCACAGGCACGGGTACTGGATATGGGATGTGGAGCAGGACACGCCAGCTTTGTGGCTGCGCAAAACGTTCAACAGGTTGTGGCTTATGATTTATCGTCTCAAATGCTTGAGGTGGTCGCAGAGGCTGCAAAAGAGAAGGGCCTGGACAGCATCACCACGCAACAGGGATATGCAGAGAGCCTGCCGTTCGGCGATTGCGCTTTTGATGTAGTGATTAGCCGCTATTCGGCGCATCACTGGCATGATGTCGGACGTGCGCTGCGTGAAGTCAATCGTGTACTGAAACCCGGTGGTGTGGCGATCGTAATGGATGTGATGTCGCCAGGACATCCGGTCCGTGATATCTGGTTGCAAACTGTCGAAGCGTTACGCGACACCTCGCATGTCCGCAATTATTCCAGCGGTGAATGGCTGTCTTTAATCAACGATGCCGGTTTGATTACCAATACCGTGTTGACCGATCGCCTGCCGCTGGAGTTCAGTTCGTGGGTGGCGCGGATGCGTACACCTGCCGCGTTGACAGAAGCGATTCGTTTATATCAGGAGAGCGCATCTGCTGAAGTGAAAGCCTACTTCGCGTTACAGGAGGATGGTTCATTCACCAGTGATACGATAATGGTTGAGGCACATAAAGCGGGATAAATAAAAAAGGCACTGGGGGGAAACCAGTGCCTTCATTTTTACAATGCTATCAGGAGTCAGGCATGCCGTTGTTTTTGACAAACAACGTGAGCTGATCGCCCGGTTGCAGATTGTCCGTATCGCTGTTCCAGCGCATTACATCCTTGATGTTAACCCCGTGGCGTTTGGCAATGCTCGACAGAGAGTCGCCTTTACGCACACGATAGGTGATGCTATCGCTGTTGTTAGCCAGTCGCTGCGCGCTGTTGCCAGCACCTACGGTCAGGCTTTGGCCCACTTTCAGTGATGATCCACGCAGATTATTCCACTGCTGCAGATCCTTCGTGCTCACGCCAAGACGTGCAGCGACGCCAGAAAGCGTATCGCCAGAGCGAACTTTGTAACTACGGCTGTTCAGCGGCGTGTTATCAGCCACCAACGTTGACTGTACGGCTGCAATTTCGCCGGAAGCCAAAGACTCACGCAGCTTCTCTGCATGCTTCTTTGGTACCATCACGTATTGCGGACCGCTGGCACCCAACGTGGAGCCTTTCACACCTGCATTGAAGGTCTTCAGTTTGCTGACGGAAATACCCGCCATATCGGCAACCTGAGCCATCTCAACCGGGCTGTTCAGGCGAACACGTGCCAACGCACGGCTTTCGTCTGTGGTAGGCAGACGCACGCCATAGCGTTTGCTGTTTTTGAGAATATCACTCAATGCCAGCATTTTGGGCACATACTGCTTCGTTTCCTGAGGCAAAGGGAGCGACCAGAAATCGGTGGATTTACCCCGAGATTTGTTCGCTTTGATTGCCTTCATCACGCGACCTTCACCGCTATTATACGCGGCAACGGTCAGCAGCCAGTCGCCATCAAACATCTTGTTCAGACGCTGCATCATGTCCAGCGCGGCAGTGGTGGAAGCCACAATGTCGCGACGTGCATCATAATTGCGGGTCTGTTTTAAACCATAATTGCGCCCCGTGCTCGGAATGATCTGCCAAATACCTGCGGCATTGGCGCCAGACGTTGCGTGAGGATCAAAAGCGCTCTCCACTATGGGTAGTAGTACCAGTTCCATAGGCATGTTACGTTTCTTAACTTGCCCGGCTATCCAGTACATATACGGCTCTGCCCGTAAAGTTACATCGTGGAGATAGCTCTTATTGCGTAAATACTTCTGTTTTTGTTCGCGAATCCGGTTGTTTTCCGGAATTCCCATCTTTAGCTCGTCACCAATGAAAGCCCACAAATCCTGATCAGCAGCGATAGATGTTCCATCGTCCATCCATCGCGCCTGACTTGTAAACTTTCCTGCTTCCCCTTGACCAGCTGCAGAAAGGCTCTGTGCGTGCTGTTGGACGTTACCAGTATTCTGGCACCCAACAAGCAGGACAGAGGCGAGTAATATCGCTTTTGCCTTCATGTGTGTGTCAATAGTTGCTTAAAAGACGACCGATCATAACGGCGAAGTTTTCAAAAGGCAACCCGGAATTGTCAGAACGTATCTTTCTTTGACCTTAACCAGGCAAAACGCTCTTCAGGTTGTTGCAATATTGTTTCTTTGTTTATTTCATTAATTAAATCAATATCTTCCGTTCTTAAAAAAAGATTATTTCGCCGCTCATTTTTCAGAATTACGGGTAGTGTCATTTGTTTTTTTACGCGTAACTCATTAACTTTACGATAATATTCATTTATGCACGAATCGTGCGGCAGAATGCTTAAGGCAAACTTCATGTTTTCTAATGTGTACTCATGAGCGCAGCAGATCAATGTATCATCAGGAAGCGCACTTAATTTATTAAGTGATTGATACATCTGTGAAGCTGTACCTTCAAATAGTCTGCCACAACCGCCTGAAAAGAGTGTATCTCCGCAAAATAGATAAGGTTGGCTAAAGTAACAGATATGTCCTAAAGTGTGACCCGGCGTAGCAATTACCTTAAATTCATGCCCTAAAACGAGTGCAATATCGCCATCTTTGACTATATGGGTCGTTCCCTTATCTTGCGTTTCAGCCGGTCCGTAAACCACTAATTGTGGGAAATGTTGCAAAAGTTCTTTCACACCGCCAACATGATCATTGTGGTGATGGGTCAGGAGAATGGCCTCCGGCACCCAGTGATGTTCTGCAATCGCTTTCAGGACGGGAGCGGCTTCGCCCGGATCAACAATCAGGCAACGGTTTTCATTATTTGTCAGGACCCAGATGTAATTGTCCTGAAATGCGGGAATACTGTTAAGATTCATAAATTACCTCTCAATGCGTAACGGAAGGTTGTGATGAAACCGGCAAGGATCCCTCAAACTGTCGTAGCGCCCGTTAGCTGGGATGATTTACCCTGGGGTGAGCACTATCGTGAGGCGCTGGAACATCAGCTTAACCCGTGGTTCGCAAAAATGTACGGATTTCATCTGCTTAAGATTGGTAATTTAAGCGCAGAAATCAATTCCGAAGCGTGCGCGGTTTCTCATCAGGTAAATGTTTCTTTGCAAGGTTCGCCCATGCAGGTTACGGCCGATCCTTTACACCTTCCTTTTGCCGATAAATCCGTGGATGTCTGTCTGCTGGCTCATACACTACCGTGGTGCGCCGATCCGCATCGCTTATTACGTGAAGCCGACCGGGTACTGATTGATGATGGCTGGTTAATACTGAGCGGGTTTAACCCGGTTAGCCTGATGGGATTGCGTAAGCTGGTGCCAGTGCTACGTAAAACACCGCCTTACAACAGCCGGATGTTTACCCTGATGCGCCAGTTGGATTGGCTCTCTTTGCTGAATTTTGAGGTGCTGCACTATAGCCGGTTCCACGTGCTGCCCTGGGCGAAGCAGGGCGGTAAAATGTTAAGTGCGCATATTCCGGCACTGGGCTGTCTTCAGTTGGTTGTCGCGCGCAAGCGAACCATTCCGCTTACGCTCAATCCGATGAAACAAAGTAAAAGTAAGGCACGCATCCGCCAGGCTGTTGGGGCAACCCGACAATACCGCAAGCCAGACGCTTAAGACTCTGCCTGATACCCAACATCATCCTGGGTGGGACTCATTGCTGCAGCACGTGCAAGTTCATCACAGCGTTCATTTTCCGGATGACCCGCATGCCCTTTAACCCATTCCCATTTGATTTGGTGCGGCCCAAGTGCGGCATCCAGACGTTTCCACAGATCGACGTTCTTCACTGGCTTTTTATCTGCGGTTTTCCAGCCGCGTTTTTTCCAGTTGTGGATCCACTGTGTAATGCCCTGGCGCACGTACTGGCTGTCGGTGCTGAGTACCACTTCACATGGCTCTTTAAGTGCTTCCAGCGCGACGATTGCCGCCATCAACTCCATACGGTTATTGGTGGTGAGGTTGTACCCTTCGGCAAAGGTTTTTTCGCGCCCGCGATAGCGTAAGATAGCCCCATAACCGCCAGGACCTGGGTTTCCCAGGCAAGAACCATCGGTGAAAATTTCTACCTGTTTAAGCATCTCTGGTAGACTTCCTGTTTTAGCAAATCGAAATCAAACGATAAGTCTGACATAAATGACCGCTATGAGCACTGGAATTACACGGCAGATAGTCCTCGATACCGAAACCACCGGTATGAACCAGATTGGTGCCCACTACGAAGGCCATAAGATTATTGAGATCGGTGCGGTTGAAGTGGTTAACCGCCGTTTGACCGGAAATAACTTCCACGTCTACCTGAAGCCGGACCGGCTGGTGGACCCGGAAGCATTTGGCGTACACGGAATCGCCGATGAGTTCTTGCTTGATAAACCCACGTTCGCCGATGTCGCCGATGAGTTTCTTGACTATATCCGTGGCGCGGAGCTGGTCATCCATAACGCATCGTTTGATATCGGCTTTATGGATTACGAGTTCGCGAAACTCAATCGCGATATCCCGAAGACGAACACCTTCTGTAAAGTGACCGACAGTCTGGCGTTGGCGAGGAAAATGTTTCCTGGCAAGCGTAACAGCCTTGACGCGTTATGCTCGCGCTATGAGATAGACAACAGCAAGCGTACTCTGCATGGCGCATTGCTCGATGCCCAGATTCTGGCCGACGTTTATCTGATGATGACCGGCGGGCAGACCACCATGGCATTCTCTATGGAAGGTGACAGCCAGCAGCAGAATGATACGGGGATCCAGCGCATTGTGCGTCAGTCCAGTAAATTACGCGTTGTTTTCGCTACTGATGAAGAGCTGGCAGCCCATGAGTCGCGCCTTGACCTGGTACAGAAGAAGGGCGGAAGTTGCCTCTGGCGGGCCTAGTTCTGGTATTTACAGTACAGAAATGGTCATTCGGGTGATTTTTGCAGCAAACGATTAAAAAACGTGAGAAAAAGCGTTGACGAGGCGCGAGGCAATCCGTAATATTCGCTTCGTTCCCAAGCGGAACACAACGCGGAGTGGTAGTTCAGTTGGTTAGAATACCTGCCTGTCACGCAGGGGGTCGCGGGTTCGAGTCCCGTCCATTCCGCCACTATTCAGAAAGCCTGAATCAGAAATGATTCAGGCTTTCGTCGTTTTAATCCAGCTAAAATAAAAGCCTGCAATAATGTTTTATTGCAGGCCGTAGTCATTACTCACTCAGCGTTTGGGCGATATCTTTTTGTACCTGTTGGCGCTGCTCTGGGGTCAGCACTTTGCTCAGATCAAAGTAGTATTTCACGCGGTAATAACGCGCCTGTTGTTCGATGTTGCTGAACGCGGCAAGCTGTTTCTTAACGGCGGCATCATCCCATTTCCCGGACTTGATGACGTCAATCAGCGCACCGTCTTTAACGTCTTTCACTGAAATCTGGTCAACGTTGTTTTCCAGCTGTTGGTGCAGTTTTTTAATCTGCGCCACCTGGTCGTTGGTCAACTTAAGGTGTTGAACGACCGGATCCTGAGCCGGCGCGGGAACGTTGGATACGTTTGCTGCAAGCGTGCTAAAAGAGGCGCCAGCCAGAGTGGCAGCCAGCAAGGTCATACGTACGAAGTTCTTCATTTAGACATCCTGATAAGGGAATTATTGAAAGTGTAGATCACCCGTTAATGACGCGTGATTATCCCTTGCAGAATACGTTGCCCGATGCATGTCGCCACGCGAATTTGTTTTGCGGTTGGTTACGGAGTGAAACAATCCCGCCGTGGATACAAGGTCCGTGGCGGGAGGGAAGGCGATCTCTACAGGGTGAAAGCGTCAGCATCCTGCCAGGCAGGAAATTTCTCGCGGTACTCGCGTAGCGCCGAAAGCGACAGCTCAGTATCAATTCGCGTTGCCTGATGCGGCTCGGCTGTGGCAATGACTTCACCCTGTGGGTTGATGACCCGGCTGTCACCGCGATAATGATGGCCGTTACCATCGGTTCCCACACGGTTACATCCTGCTACATACGCCTGATTTTCAATTGCCCGTGCGGTGAGCAGAACCTGCCAGTGCAGCGAGCGCGGTGCGGGCCAGTTGGCAACATACAAGGCGAGGTCGTAGTCATTACGGTTACGTGACCACACCGGAAAACGCAGGTCATAACAGACCAGCGGCAGAATACGCCAACCACGCCATTCAAAGATGATGCGTTCTTCACCGGCCTGATAATGCTGATGTTCGTCTGCCATGCGGAACAGATGGCGTTTGTCATAGAGATGCACGGTGCCTTCGGGTTCAACCAGCAAAAAACGATTCACGGGTCCCCGTTCAGACTGTATCGCTGCGCTACCTGCTATCAGGGCATTCGTCTGCTGCGCTTTGCTACGCATCCAGCTTACAACTTCCTCTTGCGGCAACGATTTGTTTGCCGCTTCCATCGCAAATCCACTGGTAAACATCTCAGGCAACACAATAACGTCACGCCCGGTGACGGTTTCCAGTTGTCTGTCGAAATGGCGCAGGTTGGCTGGGCCATCCATCCAGATCAGTGGTTGTTGCAGCAGAGTAATTTTTAAACCTGGCACGGTCGAGGCTCCTCGTTGAACAGCATTTTGACACTGTAGCATGAGCATTAACGAAAATGTGGCAATAAAAAGCCCCGCATTTAGCGGGGCTGAACGTTGTGCGTTAGCGTTATGCTGCTTCGACCTTACGCACTTTCTCTGGCAACTTTACCGGCTGAGTCGCCAGCGCCTCGGGTTCAAAATCATCAACATTGATACTGCGCAGACGGCTTGCTTCGGCTTTCACCAGAATCGCCGCTTCGTCTTTATCAATCAGTCCTTTGGCCAGCGCGTTATGTGCCAGCTCGTCCAGGCGGGTAAACGGTAGATTTTTACCCAACTCTTTGCAGATCCGCTGGTGGATTGGGTCGGCTGCAATGACATCCAGCAACGCCTCTTCCAGTAAGCCAACCGGGTTGTGTTCGCTTGGCGTCAGGTACTGACCGCGACCAAGACGAGAACGGGTGGCGCTTGGAACCTGCAGAATCTTCGCGACTTTATGATCCAGCTTGTCTGACGGTGCATGGTAGTGGCGACCGGTAGGGAAGATGACCACATTCAGCAACCCTGCAACCAGGCGGTTCGGGAAGTTTTTCAGCAAGTCGTCCATCGCCTGTTCAGCTTTGTACAACGCATCCTGTACGCCCCAGTGAACCAGCGGCAGGTCGGCTTCATTCCGGCCTTCATCGTCATAACGTTTCAGCACAGCGGAGGCCAGATACAGCTGACTTAACACATCACCCAGTCGAGCAGAGATACGTTCACGACGCTTCAGGCTACCACCCAATACGGCCATGGACACATCTGAAAGTAATGCCAGGTTGGCACTCAAACGGTTCAGGTGCTGGTAGTAACGCTTGGTGGCATCACCGGTTGGCGTGCTGCTGGTTAACCCGCGAGTCAAACCAAGCCAGAAGCTGCGCACTTTATTACTGCCTACGTGACCAATATGTTTAAACAGCAGTTTGTCGAACGCATTCACGTCGTTATTCTGCGCCGCAGCCATCTCTTCAAGCACATATGGATGGCAGCGAATTGCGCCCTGACCGAAGATCATCATGCTACGCGTCAGGATGTTGGCACCTTCGACGGTAATGGCGATCGGTGCACCCTGATAAGCACGGGCCAGGAAGTTACTTTCGCCAAGCATGATGCCTTTGCCGCCAGTAATATCCATTGCATCGATGATTGACTGCTGTCCACGGTGAGTACAGTGATATTTCACGATAGCCGACAGCACCGCTGGTTTCTCACCCAGCATAATGCCGTAGGTTATCAGCGACGCTGCGGCATCCATCACATAGGCGTTACCGGCGATACGTGCCAACGGTTCTTCAATGCCTTCCATCTTGCCGATAGAGATTTTGAACTGGCGACGGATATGCGCATACGCGCCAGTCGCCATGGCGACGGATTTAACGCCGCCCGTAGAGTTAGATGGCAGGGTAATGCCGCGTCCTACGGACAGACATTCCACCAGCATACGCCAGCCCTGACCGGCCATTTTCGGGCCACCAATAATGTAATCAATCGGAACGAAGACATCTTTACCCAGCGTTGGTCCGTTCTGGAACGGCACGTTCAGCGGGAAGTGACGACGGCCAATTTGTACGCCCGGCGTTGAGGTTGGAATCAGCGCACAGGTAATGCCAAGATCTTCCTCGCCACCCAGCAGTTTTTCCGGGTCAGAGAGTTTAAACGCCAGACCCAGAACGGTAGCAATAGGAGCCAGCGTGATATAGCGTTTGTTCCAGGTCAGGCGCATACCCAGCACCTGCTGGCCCTGCCAGTCGCCCATACAAACCACGCCGGTATCAGGGATCGCACCTGCATCAGAGCCGGCTTCCGGGCTGGTCAGTGCAAAACACGGGATTTCCTGACCACGTGCCAGACGCGGCAGATAGTGGTTTTTCTGTTCTTCGGTGCCGTAATGCTGCAGCAGTTCACCAGGACCTAATGAGTTAGGTACGCCGACGGTGATCGCCAGGATCCCAGAAACACCGGAGAGCTTTTGCAGTACTCGAGCCTGAGCATACGCAGAGAATTCCAGCCCGCCGTACTCTTTCTTGATGATCATTGCGAAGAAGCGGTGTTCTTTTAGATATGCCCACAATTCCGGCGGCAGATCCGCGAGTTCATGGGTTATCTGGAAGTCGTTCGCCATGCGGCATGCTTCTTCCACTGGGCCATCGATAAACGCCTGCTCTTCAGCAGTCAGATGCGGCTGCGGATAGTTATGCAGTTTTTTCCAGTCAGGTTTGCCCTGGAACAGGTCACCTTCCCACCAGGTTGTACCGGCATCGATCGCTTCTTTTTCAGTACGCGACATTGGCGGCATGACTTTACGGAAACCGCGGAACACGGGAGCGGAAATCATGGATTTACGCATCGGGGTAAAGTTAAACGGTACGAGAATAATGGCCAGAGGAACCAGCAGCCAGACTGACCACAGGCCAGCCACGCCGAGCGCAGCCGTCCAGGCGAGCAAAACTAAGCTGCTGAGGAATAAGCTCACGCGGTGATAAAACAGAACGCTGAGCAGAACAACCGTAGCGATAATACTCAAAATCATCATAACGAAAAGCTCCCTTGCTTGTAGGAGGTCTGACCACTTGTGATGATATGGTTGTAGTGTATGTAAATTCTTTTAGCAATGTGTTTACAAAATAATTACAACAAAGCTCACATTGTTGTTGTTTTAACCGGCACAAAAAATCAAAAGCAGCAGCCATTCCTGTGGCTTGTACTTCTCGCTGGTAGCGCTATCCGGTACACTGCATCTTGTCATTTACATTCATGCTGAAGGATATCCTCATGTACCAGGATCTTATTCGTAACGAACTGAGCGAAGCGGCGGAAACGCTGGCTAATTTTCTTAAAGATGACGCCAATATTCACGCCATTCAACGCGCGGCGGTCCTGTTGGCAGATAGCTTCAAAGCCGGTGGGAAGGTACTTTCCTGTGGTAATGGCGGCTCCCATTGCGATGCGATGCATTTCGCCGAAGAGCTGACTGGACGCTATCGTGAAAACCGCCCGGGCTACCCGGCTATCGCTATCTCTGACGTCAGCCACATCTCCTGCGTCAGCAACGATTTTGGTTACGATTATGTATTCTCCCGCTACGTTGAAGCGGTTGGCCGTGAAGGCGATGTCCTGTTAGGCATCTCGACTTCGGGTAACTCCGGTAACGTGATTAAAGCGATTGCTGCGGCGCGTGAGAAGGGAATGAAAGTCATCACCCTGACCGGCAAAGACGGCGGTAAAATGGCCGGTAGCGCAGATATTGAAATTCGCGTGCCGCACTTTGGCTATGCCGACCGTATCCAGGAAATTCATATCAAAGTGATCCATATCCTGATCCAGTTGATCGAAAAAGAGATGGTTAAGTAAGCGGGTAATTTTTGCCGGTATTATCGGGCCTGGAACGTGTAGGCCCGATAAGCGAAGCGCCATCGGGTATTGTGCCGGATGGCGACGCAAGCGTCTTATCCGGCCTACGAGCTGTGCTTTGCTGGTCTTATCAGGCAATTAACCGTTTTAAGGTAGGTGATGTATGTGCGAACTGCTCGGGATGAGCGCCAATGTGCCAACCGATATTTGCTTTAGCTTCACCGGGCTGGTTCAGCGCGGCGGAGGTACTGGGCCGCACAAAGACGGCTGGGGTATTACATTTTACGAGGGTAAGGGCTGCCGTACGTTTAAAGATCCGCAACCCAGCTTTAATTCGCCTATTGCCAAACTGGTTCAAGACTATCCCATTAAATCCTGTTCCGTGATTGCCCATATTCGTCAGGCGAATCGGGGTGAAGTGGCGCTGGAAAATACCCACCCGTTCACGCGTGAACTGTGGGGGCGCAACTGGACTTACGCCCATAACGGACAGCTCAGCGGCTATAAATCGCTGGAAACCGGTAATTTCCGCCCGGTCGGGGAAACCGACAGCGAAAAAGCCTTCTGCTGGCTGCTGCATAAGCTGACCGAGCGTTATCCGCGCACGCCAGGTAATATGACGGCGGTGTTTAAATATATCGCGGCGCTGGCAGGAGAACTGCGAGAGAAGGGCGTCTTCAACATGCTATTGTCTGACGGGCGCTATGTGATGGCCTTCTGTTCGACCAACCTGTTTTGGATCACGCGTCGTGCGCCGTTTGGCGTGGCGACATTGTTGGATCAGGATGTGGAAATTGATTTTAGCTCAGAGACCACACCCAATGATGTGGTCACTGTGATTGCCACTCAGCCACTGACGGGCAATGAAACCTGGCAAAAGATTATGCCAGGCGAGTGGGCGCTATTTTGTCTCGGGGAGCGTGTAGTTTGATGCCAGCTGTGGCTGAATGACTTCGTGACTCAACGGCTTGCTGACGATATAACGGCCATCGACAACGGAAACGGTCGGTGGCTTACGCGTTTGTTCAAAGTAATCGTATCCCGGTTTTAGCTGCGACCAGAAATCTTTGTAATACGAAAACTTATGGCGCTGCATGTTCGCGTCAGTCATGCGGAACGGGTAAATGCTCACCTGAACGCTGGACTGGCCGAATACCAGAGCGCCGGTCACAAACTGGAAAATCTCATCAATACCGTTGTCGGTCATCGCATAGCAACCGACAGAAACGCAAGCACCGTGGATCATCAGGTACTTACCTTCGTAGCCGTGCGCACGATCGTAGGCGTTAGGGAAGCCAATGTTAATGGCTTTATAAAAGCGACTGTCTGGTTTGAGTTGCCCGCGCTGAACGCTGTAGAACCCTTCCGGACTTTTGAAATCACCCTGACGCTGTTTTGGCCCTAATCCACCGGAGTAGTTACAGATCTTATAGCTGTCGAGCAGCTGATACTGTTCGCCCATCTTGACGTACAGATCGAGCGTCCGCTCTTCTTTAAAGATCTGAATATAGACAGGGGACCCCATCAATTGCTGCTTATATTCTTTGCTGATTGGCGTGGTTGGGCTGCCGCTGCTCAGCAAACCGGCAAATGAAACGCACGGCAATAAAAGCATCGCAAGAAAAAATGCGATTTTACGCATACTGCTTATTCCTTGATAAAACGATTACACACGCCAGGACGGCAAAAAGAGTCCCCAAATCAGAAAAGTCTGTATTTGGAGCGCTCACATTAGCACCAAGAGAGTTTTTCGCAAGTCTCTCGTGCGCCGTTTACACTTTAGTTTCTCTTTATACGGAAAATCGCGCAGAAAGGCAGTCAGACAGTGGCGTATTTTTTCATCGGCCTTATGTCGTAATGCTTGATGAGTGTGCTAGTTATAATGTATTGAATTTAAATAAATAATTATTTAATAATCGAATATTAAAACGGATTGTCAGGCCATCGCGCTAGACTGCGCTGAACGTGTTTGCCTCGGTACTCTTTTTTCATGTCTTTTGTCTCTGCGTCCCGACGTATTTTGCCGGGCCTGCTGTCTTTGTGTGTTGTGTTGTCCTCACCGTCTGTCGCCAAAGTTCAGCCCCTCTTATCTGACGCCCATTTAAGCTATGCGGCGCAAATGCGCATGCGTAACCGCGCCCGGCTGCTGAAGCTGTACCACGCGCAGGTAAAAAAGCAGGCAAGTTATGTGGTGGAAGGCAATGCGCAAAGTAAAAGCGCGCTACGCCAGCAAAACAGGACGCTGATTAAGCAGCACCCGGAATGGTTTCCCGGGCCGCTTAAAGCCAGCGATCACCATTGGCAGGCGCTCGCCGAGAACGCACATTTTCTTAGCAGCGATCATTTGCGCAACATCACTGAAGTGGCTATCCATCGTCTTGAGCAGCAGTTGGGAAAGCCCTATCTGTGGGGAGGTACCAATCCGGATGCCGGGTTTGACTGCAGTGGACTGATTTTTTACGCCTACAACAAAATACTGGCAGCAAAGTTGCCCCGTACGGCGAACGAAATGTATCACTATCGACGGGCAACGATTGTGGCTGATCGCGATCTTCGTCGTGGTGATCTCGTGTTCTTTCACATTCACAGTCGGGATATTGCCGATCATATGGGCGTCTATTTGGGGCAGGATCAGTTTATTGAATCACCACGCACGGGAGAAAGTATTCGGGTAAGTCATTTATCTGATGCGTTTTGGCAAGACCATTACCTCGGCGCCCGGCGTATTCTTACGGAGAATACGATTCTTTAATTCATAATCAGCAGGAGTAACGTCATAAAAGCAAAGATCAGTACGCCGACGAAGAGCAACTCGCACAGTTCAAACAGTAAATACGTGGCGGAAGCCTGCTCTTTACGTTTCGGTCGATGTTTTTGGCGGGGGGATGTGCTCGCCTCCTCCTGCCGATGGACAAACTCCATAAACGTTAGCCATTGTCGGGAATAACGACGATGCCCCGGTTCGTGAGGCACCATTTTTTCAGCCTGCTTCCGTGCCATTACATTTCAGTCCCTGTAAGTGTAATGCGATCCCATCAATTGCCTGTATTTCTTACGTAATGTAATAAAGCGACAAAGTAAGTTAAGACTTAAGTTGCCGCCCTGGGTTTACGTTAGCTCAACGCTCCCATAATGTTTAATTCCAGTTCGTCCGGTACTTCGTTATACGACAGTACTTGCAGTCCGGGTGCAAACAGCCGCGCATAGCGCGCGAGCAGAGGACGTAGCTGCGGTGCGACCAGCAGTACCGGCTCTTTACCTGCGGCTTTCATCTGTTCTTTTATCTGCGGCATAGTGGTTTGGAACTGATTAAGCATATTGGGATCGACCGGAACGCTGTCCAGCACTACTTTTCCACCTTGCTGTGCCTGATTAACCACATTCGCCAGCAAGTTCTCCAGCTCATTATTCAGCGTGTATACCGCCAGCTCATCTTTGCGCACAAACGGGTGGGTAATGCTACGGCGCAGCGCGAGGCGGATATCTGCGGTTAACAAAATATGATCCTTGGTAACGGCACTACTGGCGACCAGTACAGTGGCGATCGTGACGATATCGCGCAATGAAACACCGTCAATAAGCAGTGCCCGGTACACCTTCAACAGCTGGCTATAGTTCAATGCAGCACTGAGATCTTCAGCCAGCCGCGGTGCCATCGAGGAGAGGCGATTGTGCAATTGTGTAATATCGTCGTAGTTAAACAGGTCAGGGATGTAGTTGCGGATGACTTTATTCACATGAGTCGCAATCACACTGGCGCTATCGATAACCTGATAACCCATATTGAGCGCTTTTGCTTTCTGCGCCGGTTGAATCCAGGTGACGGGCATCCCGTAAGCCGGATCGTTACCTAACACACCATCAATCTCGCCATAGGTCTCACTGGAGGGGAGCGCCATCAGCTTATCTGCGGGGATATCTGCTTCATCGGCTTTGATTCCGTTGATAAAAATGGCGTACTGCGTGGGTTTCAGCCTGAAGTTTTCGCGAATACGAATTTCTGGTAGCAACACGCCGTTGTTATCGGAGATAACTTGCCGTACGCCGCGAATGCGCTGGGTCAGCGGATTGCCTTTCGATTTATCCACCAGCGACACCAGCTTGTAGCCCAGACTCAGGCTAATGGGTTCAATCAGCGGAATAGTCTCCCAACTGACCTGCAGTTCGCTGGTTTCGGCGATGGCTTTGCTCAGCGTTTCGAGACTCTTCTCTTCAGTTTCTGCGACTTTCGGTCGTTTGCTCATACGCCAGGCGGTAAACCCGAGCAGCCCGCTGAAAATCAGAAACGGGAAGTGCGGCATCCCTGGTACCACCGCCAGCACGAACATAATGCTGGTGGCGGTATACAGCACGGAAGGGCTGGCCAACAGTTGTGTGCGAACGTCGGAAGCAATATCGCCATTATCGCTGACGCGCGTCACGATGATTGCCGCAGCCGTCGATAGCAGCAGAGACGGGATTTGCGCGACCAGGCCGTCACCGATGGTCATCAACACGTATTGCTGGAAGGCCGCCTCGGCACTTAAATCGTATTTAAAGATTCCGATGCAGACACCGCCAATCAGGTTGATCGCCAGTATCATCATCCCGGCGATGGCATCCCCGCGTACGAATTTTGATGCGCCGTCCATTGCACCGTAGAAATCGGCCTCGCTGGCGACATCTTTACGGCGAGTCTGCGCCTGTTGCTGGTTGATAAGCCCGGCATTCAGATCGGCGTCGATCGCCATCTGTTTCCCGGGCATGGCGTCGAGCGTAAAGCGAGCCGAAACTTCGGAGATACGCTCGGCGCCCTTGGTCACCACGATAAAGTTGATTGTAAACAGCGTCAGTAAATCAGAACGAGAAAACATCGTGGCGGCCTTGCATGGTCAATCCATCTTTAACGGCGGTGGGCTTGCGCCACTGAATAAGATTGGCAAGCAACCTCTACCTTCTACGACGAAAAATCAAAGTATCACCCGCGCGAATCTGGATAAAGAGAAAACCGCTGCACCGAAAGAGACGGCAACGGTGAGCGCAGAAACAGAAAAGAAAGCGCGTGATGTGAATGAGAAAACGGCCCTGTTAAAGAAAAAATCGGCGAGCGAGTTGGGTGAGTTGGCAACCGACATTAGCGTGATTGCCAGGAATGCGCATATGGAAGCCAACCTGGAGATGGAGATTGTGCCCCAGGGGCTACGCGTATTGATTAAAGACGACCAGAACCGGAATATGTTTGAACGGGGTAGCGCCAGAATTACGCCCTTTTTTAACGCGCTGCTGGTAGAACTGGCCCCGGTGTTTGATTCACTGGACAACAAACTCATCATTACCGGCCATACGGACGCGATGAGTTACAAGAGCAATGTCTATAACAACTGGAATCTCTCCGGCGACCGTGCACTGTCGGCCCGTCGTGTGCTGGAGGATGCCGGAATGCCTCAGAGTAAAGTGATGCAGGTTAGCGCGATGGCCGATCAAATGCTGCTGGATGCCAAGAATCCTGAAAGTGCAGGTAACCGGCGCATTGAGATCATGGTGTTGACGCAAAGTGCCTCTGACACGCTGTATCAATATTTTGGCCAGCACGGAGAGAAAATTGTGCAGCCGCTGGTAAGCAAGCTGGATAAACAAAAGAAGGTGATGTCTTTGCGCCAACAACCTGCTCCCGTCGTTCATTAAGGGGTTTTTCGCCCTTCACATCATGGGGGGCATAATCCCGTCTGGCATTCATCATGGGTTTGTCATTTTTCGGGACGGGTGCAGGCTTCTCATAATATAAAAAATACTGTATACTTAAACAGTATTGTGGGAGGCGAGCGATGCGCAAAATCATACATGTCGATATGGACTGCTTTTTCGCGGCGGTGGAAATGCGTGATAACCCGGCCCTGTGCGACATCCCCATTGCTATTGGTGGCAGTCGCGAACGCCGGGGAGTCATCAGCACCGCCAATTACCCGGCACGAAAGTTTGGTGTGCGTAGCGCAATGCCTACGGGTATGGCGCTAAAACTGTGCCCGCATCTCACCTTATTACCCGGCCGTTACGACGCATATAAAGAGGCCTCTCGCCAGATTCAGGCCATCTTCTCTCGCTACACTTCGCTCATCGAACCCCTTTCGCTGGATGAAGCCTATCTTGATGTGACCGACAGTCCGCACTGCCACGGCTCGGCTACGCTGATAGCACAAGAGATCCGTCAGACGATTTTCAACGAACTACAGCTAACCGCTTCTGCGGGGGTTGCTCCGGTTAAATTTCTGGCCAAAATCGCCTCCGACCTGAATAAACCCAACGGGCAATATGTGATTACTCCCGCGGATGTTCCCGAATTCCTCAGAACGTTACCGTTGGGGAAAATACCCGGCGTCGGCAAAGTCTCTGCCGCGAAACTGGAATCGATGGGATTGCGGACCTGTGAAGATGTTCAAAAATACGATCTGGCCCTGCTGCTTAAGCGGTTTGGTAAGTTTGGTCGTGTGCTGTGGGAACGTAGTCAGGGAATTGATGAGCGCGATGTGAATAACGACAGGCTGCGAAAGTCAGTCGGTGTCGAGCGCACGCTGGCGGAAGATATTCATGAATGGTCGGAGTGTGAGGCGATTATTGAGCGACTCTACCCGGAACTGGAGCGGCGGCTGGCAAAGGTTAAACCTGATCTCTTCATCGCCCGTCAGGGGGTGAAGTTAAAGTTTAATGATTTTCAGCAGACGACGCAGGAACACGTCTGGCCGCGCTTAAATAAAGAGGATCTGATCGCGACGGCGCGCAATACCTGGAATGAACGTCGGGGAGGGCGCGGGGTAAGGCTGGTGGGATTACACGTAACGCTGCTGGATCCGCAGATGGAAAGACAGCTACTGTTGGGGATTTGACGCTAACGTATTGCCGGATGGCGGCGTAAACGCCTTATCCGGCCTACAAATCAGTGAGCAGGCCGGATGGCGACGTAAATGCCTTATCCAGCCTACAAACCAGCGTGCAGGCCGGATGGCGACGTAAATGCCTTATCCAGCCTACAAACCAGCGTGCAGGCCGGATGGCGACGTAAATGCCTTATCCGGCCTACAAATCAGCGTGCAGGCCGGATGGCGACGTAAATGCCTTATCCAGCCTACAAACCAGCGCGTAGGCCGGATAAGCGCAGCGCCATCCGGCATTTATTGCAGAGACTTACTTCGCGGGAATAGACTTCAGCAGCTCGGTCAGAAGCGTCCAGTAATGACCGACGCTTTCAATATGAACCTGCTCATCCGGAGAGTGCGGACCGGTGATAGTCGGCCCAATGGAAACCATGTCCATATCCGGATACGGTTTCTTGAACAGACCGCATTCCAGACCTGCGTGGATAATCTGGATATTCGGCGTCTTGTTGAACAGACGCTGATAGGTTTCACGCACCAGGTGCATAACCGGTGAGTTTGCATCCGGCTGCCAGCCAGGATACGCACCTTTGGCTTCCGTTTTCGCGCCAGCCAGCTTGCCCAGGGAATCCAGCATGCTTACCACGTAGTCTTTACCGCTGTCGATCAGCGAACGAACCAGGCAGTGAATCTGTACATTATCGTCAGTCATGGTCACAACGCCAACGTTCAGCGAGGTTTCTACAACGCCTTTTGCCACGTCGGAATTGCGGATTACACCGTTTGGCGTCGCGTTCAGCAGACGAATGAAGCTATCGCGAGACTGGGTAGTCAGTGCGGCTTTGTCGTTGCTGACGGCATCCAGCAGCAGCGCCAGATTCTTCTCTTTTGCTTCCAGCTCGTTTTTCAGGATCTCCTGATACGTGCTGACCAACGCTTTTAACGCATCAACTTTATCGGCAGCAACGGCGAGGGTCGCAAAGGCTTCGCGCGGAATAGCGTTACGCAGCGTACCGCCGTTGAAGTCAACCAGACGCAGATCCAGATCCTGGGCGTGGCCTGCCAGGAAGCGTACCAGCAGCTTGTTGGCATTACCGAGGCCAACGTGGATTTCGCCACCGGAGTGACCGCCTTTCAGGCCTTTTAAGGTCAGCTTAAAGTTCTGGAAGCCAGCAGGAATAGCTTCACGGGACAGCGGCAGGTTAGAGGTGAAGTCGATACCCCCTGCGCAACCCATGTAGATCTCACCTTCTTCTTCAGAGTCGGTGTTGATCAGGATATCAGCCTGCAGCCAGTTCGCCTGCAGACCAAATGCGCCGTCCATGCCCGCTTCTTCGGTCATGGTCAGCAGCACTTCCAGCGGACCGTGTACCACATTGTCATCAGCCAGTACCGCCAGCGCAGACGCCATACCGATACCGTTATCTGCACCCAGCGTGGTACCACGGGCTTTTACCCATTCGCCATCAATATAAGGCTGGATCGGATCTTTGGTGAAGTCGTGCACGGTGTCGTTATTTTTTTGCGGGACCATATCCAGGTGCGCCTGCAAAACGACCGGCTTGCGATTTTCCATTCCTGCGGTAGCGGGTTTACGAATCAGGATATTACCAACCTGATCGCGCTCGACGTGGAAACCTTTCTCCTGGGCCCAGCTCAGAATGTGTTCAGCGAGTTGCTCTTCATGGTAGGACGGATGAGGAATAGAACAGATTTTGGCAAAAATATCCCACAGCGGTTGCGGGGATAACTGAGACAGTTCAGACACGTTGAGTCTCCTTGGCGATGTCCTACAAAATTGACTTGCAGGCCACGGGGTTAGCGGAATTAAAAACACCACAAGTCAGGCTTGCGCGATGCGATTGAGAATACCACTTTCTTCGCTGACGGCTAGTATAAAGCATGCAAAAAGAGGCGCGGATTCCGCGAAACACTGGTTTTTAGTGCGTCAGGTCTCTATAATCTCGCGCAACCTGGTTCACCCTCAATTTATTAATTAGCCGTAGATAAACAGGCTGGGACACTTCACATGAGCGAAAAATACGTCGTCACCTGGGACATGTTGCAAGTCCATGCACGTAAACTGGCAAGCCGCCTGATGCCTTCTGAACAATGGAAAGGCATTATTGCCGTTAGCCGTGGTGGTCTGGTGCCGGGCGCATTGCTGGCGCGTGAATTGGGCATTCGTCATGTCGATACCGTATGCATCTCCAGCTACGATCACGACAATCAGCGCGAACTGAAAGTGCTGAAGCGTGCGGAAGGTGACGGTGAAGGTTTCATCGTGATCGATGACCTGGTAGACACCGGTGGTACCGCCGTTGCTATCCGCGAAATGTATCCTAAAGCGCATTTCGTCACGATCTTCGCTAAGCCGGCAGGTCGCCCGCTGGTGAATGACTATGTGGTTGATATCCCGCAGGATACCTGGATTGAGCAGCCGTGGGATATGGGCGTGGTATTTGTTCCGCCGATCTCTGGTCGCTAATCTAAAAAGTTTTCAACGCCCGCACTGCCGGGCGTTGTTCTTTTTGTGCGGTGTCAGGTTACACTATGCCTTAGTGAGTACTCATGGAGGCCGTAATCATGTCGCAGGCTAACCTCAGCGAAGTTCTGTTTAAACCCCGCTTCAAACATCCTGAAACGTCAACGTTGGTTCGTCGTTTTAACCACGGCGCGCAACCGTCTGTGCAGTCCGCTCTGGATGGCAAAACAATCCCGCACTGGTATCGCATGGTGAATCGCCTGATGTGGATCTGGCGTGGGGTCGATCCGCGTGAAATCCTTGAGGTGCAGGCGCGTATCGTCATGAGCGAAGCCGAACGCACGGATAAAGAGCTCTACGATACGGTCATTGGCTATCGTGGTGGAAACTGGATCTACGAGTGGGCGAAGCAGGCGATGGACTGGCAGCAGAAAGCGTCTATGGAAGAGGACCCGCAGGTGAGTGGTCGCCACTGGCTGCATGCCTCCACGCTGTACAATATTGCTGCATACCCGCATTTAAAAGGTGATGAGCTGGCAGAACAGGCGCAGGCCCTGGCCAACCGCGCTTACGAAGAGGCGGCCCAACGACTGCCAGGTACGCTGCGCGAGATGGAATTTGCCGTTGCCGGCGGTGCGCCGGTAACCGGTTTCCTGCACATGCCAAAAGGCGACGGCCCGTTCCCGACAGTGCTGATGTGCGGCGGCCTGGATTCCATGCAAACCGACTACTACACCCTGTATGAGCGCTATTTCGCTCCGCGTGGTATTGCCATGCTGACGCTGGATATGCCTTCGGTCGGATTCTCGTCAAAATGGAAATTGACCCAGGATTCCAGCCTGCTGCATCAACATGTATTAAAAGCGCTGCCAAATATTCCCTGGGTTGATCATACCCGTGTGGCAGCATTCGGTTTTCGCTTTGGCGCTAACGTCGCAGTACGCCTGGCCTATCTTGAATCGTCGCGCCTGAAAGCTGTGGCCTGTCTGGGACCGGTGGTCCATGCGCTGCTTAGCGACCCACAGCGTCAGGCTTCAGTACCGGAAATGTATCTTGACGTTCTGGCCAGCCGTCTGGGGATGCACGATGCGTCCGATGAAGCACTTCGCGTCGAGCTAAACCGCTATTCATTAAAGGTACAAGGGCTGCTGGGCCGTCGCTGTCCAACGCCAATGCTCTCGGGGTTCTGGAAAAACGATCCGTTTAGTCCGGAAGAGGAGTCTCGCTTAATTACTTCGTCATCTTCTGACGGTAAGCTGCTGGAGGTTCCGTTCAACCCGGTGTATCGCAATTTTGACAAAGCGCTGCAAGAAATTACCGGGTGGATCAATCATAGATTGTGTTAATAGATTGCTAAATTTTATTGGTTTGGTAAAACAGTTGCTTCACCTAAGGAGATCGCAATGACGTTACCGAGTGGACACCCGAAAAGCAGATTGATCAAAAAATTCACCGCGCTTGGCCCATACATCCGCGAAGGGCAGTGCGAAGATAATCGATTCTTTTTCGATTGTCTGGCTGTTTGCGTCAATGTGAAACCGGCGCCAGAGAAACGTGAATTTTGGGGCTGGTGGATGGAGCTGGAAGCGCAGGAAAAACGCTTTACGTACAGCTACCAGTTTGGTTTGTTCGATAAAGACGGCAACTGGACAGCTGTGCCGATTAAAGAGACTGAAGTGGTAGAGCGACTGGAATACACCTTACGCGAGTTTCATGAAAAGTTGCGTGGGTTGTTAACGACGCTGAATCTGGCGCTGGAGCCTGCTGACGACTTTAAGGATGAGCCGGTTAAATTAACGGCATAATGAACAGAAAAAAACCGGATGGCGGCGCAACCCCATCCGGTTTTTTTTATGCTATACCCTAACTAATTCGAGTTGCAGGACAAAACGGCCCGGCCGTTTTGAACAGCGCTGGCGCTGGGCCCGAAGGGGCGAGGCCAAAGGCCGAGTAAAGCCAACGCACATGCAGCTTGAAATATGACGGGTATAATCAGAACTGGTAGACCATACCGACAGCAACGATATCATCATCGTTGATGCCCAGCTTATTATTGCTATCCAGTTGGTTGATTTTATAATCAACAAAGGCTGACATATTTTTGTTGAAATAATAGGTCGCACCCACGTCGATATAATTCACCAGATCTTCATCGCCTACGCCTTCAATATCTTTGCCTTTTGACAGCACATAACCCAGAGATGGACGCAGACCAAAGTCAAACTGGTACTGAGCGACCACTTCGAAGTTCTGAGTTTTGTTAGCAAAGCCACCGGAAATAGGTGTCATATTGCGTGTTTCAGAATAGAACGTTGCCAGATAAATATCATTGGCATCATATTTTAAACCTGTTGCCCAGGATTCTGCTTTATCGCCGGTACCCCGGTTTTGCAGGTTCTGCTGATTGGTACGGTCGGAGTTGGTATATGCACCACTGATAGCGAAATCGCTGCCGCCAAAGTCATACGTCACGGAGGTACCAAAGCCGTCGCCGTTCTGTTTTTTCACATCGCGATCCTGGTTTTTGCCCTGATATTGCAGGGTAAGATCCAGACCATCAACAACGCCGAAGAAGTCGGTATTACGGTAAGTGGCCAGGCCGCTGGCACGTTTGGTCATAAAGTTATCGGTCTGTGCGGAAGAGTCACCGCCGAATTCCGGGAACATATCCGTCCACGCTTCCACGTCATACAGCGCACCCAGGTTACGACCATAATCAAACGAACCAAAATCTTTTAATTTCACACCGGCGAAAGCCAGACGTGTTTTTTGCTGATTGGTTTCGTTTTCCGCTTTATTTCCTGCGAACTCAGCTTCCCAACGACCATAACCGGTCAGTTGATCGTTAATTTGCGTTTCGCCTTTAAAACCTAAGCGGATATAGCTCTGGTCGCCATCTTTGCTGTCATAATCAGTCATGTAGTGCATCGCTTTGACTTTGCCATACAAGTCCAGTTTATTACTGTTCTTGTTATAGACTTCTGCCGCCTGTACGGACGCCGATGCAACAATTCCCATCACCACTAATGCCAGAGTGCTCTTTTTCATTTTCATTCCTGATTTAAAGTACGCGCTAATATTTACTGGGTGTGATCCCCGTTAAAAGACAGGAAGGTTTTTAACGTCTGGCAATGAACGTTTTATGACAAAGTAAGAATATTTTTAAAAAAGAATGTTTTTTTGTGTCTGTAATAAATGCGTCAAAATCTGCCGCTACGCTTGCTGATCCTGCGCAATAAAATTTCATGCTTTGTGCGCTGGCTGTTGGCAACCGGAGCCAGTCCTGCTAAAACGTTCGTTTGATATCATTTTCCCCAATTTTGAATGGCAGAGAATCATGAGTGACAGCCAGACGCTGGTGGTAAAACTTGGCACCAGTGTGTTAACGGGCGGATCGCGCCGCCTGAACCGCGCCCATATCGTCGAACTGGTTCGCCAGTGCGCGCAGCTCCATGCCGCAGGGCATCGTATTGTTATCGTTACCTCGGGCGCGATTGCCGCCGGGCGCGAGCATCTTGGTTACCCTGAACTCCCGGCGACGATAGCGTCGAAACAACTGTTGGCGGCGGTAGGGCAGAGTCGATTGATTCAATTATGGGAACAGCTGTTCTCAATTTACGGTATTCATATCGGCCAGATGCTGCTGACGCGTGCGGATATGGAAGACAGAGAGCGCTTCCTTAATGCCCGCGATACGCTACGCGCGCTGCTGGATAACAATATCGTTCCCGTCATCAATGAGAACGACGCAGTGGCGACTGCTGAAATTAAAGTCGGTGATAACGACAACCTTTCGGCGCTGGCGGCGATCCTGGCGGGTGCCGATAAGCTGCTGCTGTTGACCGATCAACAGGGCCTGTTCACCGCCGATCCGCGTACTAACCCGCAGGCGGAACTGATCAAAGACGTTCACGGCATTGATGATGCGCTGCGCGCCGTTGCCGGGGATAGCGTCTCGGGTCTGGGAACCGGCGGCATGGGGACTAAATTACAGGCTGCCGACGTGGCCTGCCGCGCGGGTATCGACACCATTATCGCCGCAGGCAGCAAGCCGGGCGTCATTGGTGATGTGATGGAAGGTGTTTCCGTCGGTACCCGTTTTCATGCGCAGGCTTCTCCGTTGGAAAACCGTAAACGCTGGATTTTCGGTGCTCCGCCTGCCGGGGAGATTACCGTCGATGAAGGTGCGACCGCGGCGATTCTGGAGCGCGGCAGTTCATTGCTGCCAAAAGGCATTAAAAGCGTGACAGGCGACTTCTCTCGTGGTGAAGTGATCCGCATCTGCAACCTTGAAGGGCGTGATATTGCCCACGGCGTCACCCGCTATAATAGTGATGCGCTACGCCGTATTGCCGGGCACCACTCACAACAGATTGACACTATTCTTGGCTATGAATATGGCCCGGTAGCTGTCCATCGCGACGATATGATTACCCGTTAAGGAACAGGCATATGCTGGAACAAATGGGCATTGCTGCCAAAGCTGCGTCATATAAGCTGGCGCTACTCTCCAGCCGCGAAAAAAACCGCGTGCTGGAAACCATTGCTGATGAGCTGGAAGCGCAAACGGAAAGCATCCTCAGCGCGAACGCACAGGACGTTGAGCAGGCGCGTGAAAATGGCCTGAGCGAAGCGATGCTTGATCGCCTCGCACTGACCCCGGCACGCCTGAAAGCGATTGCTGACGACGTGCGTCAGGTGTGTAATCTCGCTGACCCGGTCGGGCAGGTGATTGACGGCGGTCTGCTGGATAGCGGCCTGCGTCTGGAGCGTCGTCGCGTGCCGCTGGGCGTGATTGGCGTGATTTATGAAGCGCGTCCTAACGTCACCGTTGATGTGGCTTCGCTGTGCCTGAAAACGGGCAATGCAGCGATTCTGCGCGGTGGAAAAGAGACGTACCGGACGAACGCCGCCACTGTTGCCGTGATCCAGCATGCGCTGCAAGCCTGCGGTTTACCGGCCGCTGCGGTGCAGTCGATTGATAACCCGGATCGCGCGCTGGTCACTGAAATGCTGCGGATGGATAAGTACATCGATATGCTGATCCCTCGCGGTGGCGCAGGGCTGCACAAGCTGTGTCGTGAACAGTCGACTATCCCGGTTATCACCGGTGGTATTGGCGTATGTCATATCTATGTAGATGATACGGCTGAGATCGCCCCGGCGCTGAAGATTATCGCCAACGCCAAAACCCAGCGCCCGAGCACGTGTAACACTGTCGAGACACTGTTGGTGAATCAGAGTATCGCTGAGCGCTTCCTGCCTGCACTAAGCCAGCAAATGGCAGAAAGCGGCGTGACGCTTCATGCAGATGATGCCGCACTAGCCGTGTTGCAGGCCGGACCGGCAAACGTCGTGGCGGTAAAAGCGGAACAGTATGACGATGAGTTTTTGTCGCTGGATCTGAACGTGAAGATTGTCGCCGATCTGGATGACGCCATTGCCCATATTCGCGAACACGGCACCCAGCACTCTGATGCGATTCTGACGCGCACGCTCAGCAATGCCAACCGTTTTGTGAATGAAGTCGATTCTTCCGCCGTGTACGTAAACGCCTCTACCCGTTTTACCGATGGCGGTCAGTTTGGGCTCGGTGCGGAAGTCGCCGTGAGCACGCAAAAATTACACGCGCGTGGCCCAATGGGGCTGGAAGCACTGACCACTTACAAGTGGATTGGCTTTGGTGACGACACGATTCGTGCGTAATTGAAACCGGGTGATGCAAAAATAGGCGTTTGATTCACAAGGCCATTGACGCATCGCCCGGTTAGTTTTAACCTTCTACCCCGTGTTCGCATTCGTGGACATGTCCTTATCAGGGCCGATATAGCTCAGTTGGTAGAGCAGCGCATTCGTAATGCGAAGGTCGTAGGTTCGACTCCTATTATCGGCACCATCTCAACTTCCTCAAACGTCCGTATTAGTCCGTAAATCGCCTGATTTATAACGTTTTTTCTTCTTTTAAGTCCATAGTAGTCCGTAACCATCCAGTAGAATCCGGTACTGAATGTGTATAGGATTGTGTATATGTTCCTGTTCGGTCTGGATTCCTATACACATGCCTTTAAACGATATGCAGATTCGCCGCGCTAAGCCTGAAGCTAAAGCCTATACACTTGGAGATGGGCAAGGGCTATCTTTGCTTATAGAACCTAATGGAAGCAAGAGCTGGCGGTTCCGCTATCGTTTTGCCGGTAAACCAAAAATGATCTCGCTGGGTGTGTACCCGACGATCACACTTGCCGATGCGCGTTCTCGTCGCGACGATGCACGAAAACTGGTAGCCGAAGGGAAGAATCCGAGCGAGGTTCGAAAAGAGCAAAAGATTGCTTTGCAAACGGAATCCGAGAGCGCGTTTGAAAAGATAGCCACAGAATGGCATCAGATGAAGTCTACCAAATGGTCAGAGGGCTATGCATCAGACATCATGGAAGCGTTTCAGAACGACATCTTTCCTTATGTAGGGGAAAGACCTGTCGGCGAAATCAAACCGTTAGAACTGCTTAATGTGCTGCGTAAAATTGAGAAACGCGGTGCGTTAGAGAAAATGCGGAAAGTTCGACAGCGTTGTTCAGAGGTTTTTCGTTATGCGATAGCTACAGGAAGGGCTGAATTTAATCCTGCAGCAGATCTCTCTAGTGCTCTCGAAGTGCATCAATCAAATCACTTCCCGTTCCTAAAAGCTGATGAGATACCTGATTTTCTGCGTGCTTTAGATAGCTACACAGGGAGTCGGCTTGTCCAAATCGCTACGAAATTACTAATGATCACTGGTGTCAGAACCATCGAATTACGAGCTGCATTATGGTCAGAGTTTGATCTGGATAACGCTATTTGGGAAATTCCTGCTGAAAGGATGAAAATGCGTAAGGCACACCTTGTGCCATTGTCGACTCAGGCGTTAGATTTACTCAAAGAACTTGAAATTATGACAAAGAACTATCGTTATGTTTTTCCTGGACGGAATGACCCAAACAAGCCTATGAGTGAAGCGAGTATTAATCAAGTTATCAAACGAATTGGCTACAGTGGAAGAGTAACAGGACATGGATTTAGACATACAATGTCAACAATATTACATGAGAATGGATATGAGAGTGTTTGGGTTGAAATGCAACTAGCTCATGTTGATAAAAATAGTATAAGAGGTACGTACAATCATGCGCAATATTTAGATAAAAGAAGAGATATGATGCAGTCGTACTCTAATATGATTTTACCAAAAGGATATTTATGAGTTACAAAATTAATTATGTGAGTATCGGTGGGGTAAGTATTCTACTTCATCAATATATTGATAATGAGCAAAATTTGTTCACTATCCTTATAGGTAAAAATGGCTCTGGAAAAAGCAGGGTATTGAGCGCAATTAATAATGTTTTATGCTCTGTTTTTGTTAAAAATAAACTCCTGAAAAGAGATATTGGCACTGTAAGTCAATATAAACAAGATGAATACTATCTTTCAATCAGTGGTTCTCAAGATGGAGATGAATTCAGCATTAACGTAAAAGGAAGGAGCATATTTCTTGAAGGTTGTGGGGATGTCAATAAAGTATGCCCTAAAAAGATAATTTCTGCTTCTACAAGTCCATTTAATAAATTTCCAGAAGAGAGTTTGTATTTTTCTGAGAACAACGTTAGTGCAAGTTTTTATAAATATTATGGGCTTGATGATAAATCAAAGAACAGAGCTTTATTATCACTTGTGCAACGAGTTTTTTTCTCTGTTAATGATGGTTTTCTTACTAAAAACCGCTTCACTGTAAAAAAACTACTAAACTTTTTAGGGCTGAATGAATGCTTTGAGATTCATTTCAGAATGAAGCATGGAATAAATAAATTCATGACGAACTTGGAGTCGATGAGTATTCGGGATTTCATGAATTATATATCAAGTGTTTCTCAAAGAGACTTGTCATATTTACAAAGCAAATATGACATAAATTATGCAAAGTTAAGAGATGCATTTGTAGCTCTGAATGATTATTGCGTCAAGCATGATTTCTCTCGAATAGTCACGTTTACGGTTGATAACACATCATTAAGACTTGGTAAAAAAACAAAAGAGTTTATATCGGCAGTTAAAATACTATCAGATATTGGATTGTTCAATGTTCATGACATAATAGTTAGCAGGAAAATCAAGCGGGAAGTAGATGACTGGCAGTGGTGGTCCGAGCCTACAGAACCTTTCAGTATTAATGATGCTAGTTCAGGGCAGCAATGTATTTTATTGAATATACTTGGGATTGCATCGAGCATTGAGGATAATTCTTTAGTATTGATTGATGAACCTGAAATAAGCTTGCATCCTGAGTGGCAAGAGAATTACATTCAGTTGTTAATGGATTCTTTTACGCATATTAAAGGTTGTCACTTTATTATTGCCACGCACTCACCTCAGATTGTATCTAAATTAAAAAATAAAAATTGTTTTGTGTCTTTGATTGAGCAGGAGGAGGTTATTGCCGCTTGCGATATTATTAATAAGTCTGCTGATTTTCAATTGGCAACATTATTTGATGCTCCTGGTGTTGAGAATGAATATTTAAAAAGAGTTGCTGTTAATATATTGTCAGCATTATCAAAAGGAACTTATAATAAAGAACTACATGCTAACGATCTTGATTTGCTTTTGAAGAATAGAGATAAGGTTGAGCAGGGCGATAGTGTAAAGCAACTAATAGACCTAGCCATTGAAATAGCAGGGATGTTTTCAAATGATAAAGTCAATTAAATACTCTAAAAAAAGCCTTGATGAAATTGCTGATAAAAAAGAACAGCCTAATTTTTGTGGTGCTTCTTGGGCTGATGAAGATGTTGATTTAATTAGGAAGGAAATAAAGGATTATTATATAAAGGAGCAAAGTCATACATGTGTATATTGTAAGCAAGTCTTTAAAAGCAGTAATGGACGTACCTGGGATATAGAACATATTATCTCCAGAGAAGCGGTACATGAGTTTATGTTTGAGCCTGAGAATTTATGTGTTTCATGTCCTGATTGTAACCAACGAAAAGGAGCTGGGAAGGTTACAAAAAGTAAGGCTAGAAAAAAGCTGCCCAGTACATCCAGTGATTATTTTATCGTTCACCCACACTTTGATAATTATGAACACCATATAGAAGCAGTAAAACCAGGTGAGTTCTATTTTTCCAAGAGTTCAAAGGGAGAGTTTACAATATCTTTGTGTGGTTTGAATCGTTTCTATGAATTTGCAGGATACGATCCTGCTGTAGCTGCGAGTGACTTAATTTTGCAATATGCCGACCTCTTATCAAGAACACAAGATCATGATAAAAGGAAATATCTATTGCGCCAAATTAGTGCGTTAACTCTAAAAGAGCTTTTAGTAGCTGATGAAAGCGATTAATTGCATTAATGACATTAGCGCGCAATGCTCTCCCCGCCACGCCTGCCCGCTTCGTGGGGCGCTTTTAATGCAGGTGTATGAAGTGGCTCAGGCCGCGCCAGTACTGGTGCGGCGGGGTGTGGAAAATTCAGGTTTTTGCATGCAAAGCCATGCAGCGTAGGCATGCATGGCTATTTTTATTAAAAAGACGGGTATTTTCGGGGCGTTTTATGCGGATTTTTTGCGGGGCTTAGCGGCCTGTCGACGCATGAAAATCTGATTCTGTTCAGGCGTATATTTTGCCCGGTTGTCGTCTCTCGATGCTCTGTCAGGCCGGAAACCGATGGTTGTCAGAATGTCGCGATCATCCTCTGCGTAATCAATATTTCCTCCGCGGGTTACATGAACGGACAGCGCTTCGCGAACACTGGCGGCCGCCCGGTCGAGAGCCCGTTCTCTGACGATGTCAGGTTGTTCGCAGAGATGCATTAATTCCGGTGCCAGAGCGGCGGTCAGCGCGTCGCCGCTTACCTGCATAAAGGCGTGGAGCTGACGCCGGATACTGATACGCTGCACGGCCTCATGTGACCGGATGTACTGCCCGGCCGACTGATTTACCGCCCATTTTTTCAGGTCAATATCATCCCGCAGCGCCTGTACAGCGTCAGGCTCACAACGGGTACTGCTGAGCTCTTGTTCTTTCAGCGCCATTTCAGCCCGTGCCAGTGCTGACTTGCTGCTCATCCAGTCCAATTTATTCTTCTGTAGGTCAGTCAGCTCGGCCGCGCAGAACGTTGGTCAGCTTACTGAAAAAGGGCGTGCCCGGCTCATAGGCACATTACTCAACAACTTTTTGCGTAAAGTCTGGGCTCCAGTCCTCATCAGCGCCGTAATGTGACTCTCCAGGCACCAACACGCGCACACCATAGCGGCTGTTATGGTATTTTTCGCCCACAAAGGGCATGAAGCTAACGCCAGTCAGATTGTGCATACTAGTCCTGTTTCTTACCTTTGAATTGCTCCCAGCGAGCTGACAGGCGATCTTTATCCAAGCGATAGCGCAGCGGCGCGATTGCCTTCCCTTCGTACTCTTCCCATTCGATACCTGGCGCAAAATGCACGGTCATGGTGTCAGGGTTGATGCCCATCATGTGACGGTCATATAGCTTATGGAACGTTGGAGCGAGCAGCACGCCGTTACTGGCGTTATAGCAGCCGTCTACCGCCGCCCCCTCAATATGTGCAGCCTCCAGCACGCCATTCAGGCGCTTGCCCGTCACCGCGCAGCGTTCGCCAAAGTTCTCCATCACCAGCTTACGGAATACAGCCTGAGCGCGAGGATCTCGCTGGAATACCTCGGCCATGCGGCCACTGGCCTTTGAGCATGTTGGCCACCAACTCGAACCGGTAGAGCTGCGAGAACTGAAGGATATCTACTACTTCTCCTTTTTAGATCTCAGGTGGCATCGTCTAGGTAACGTGCACTCCTGAAGCGTTCCCAGTGGTGTGCCAGTGCACTCCGGTCTAGCTTCCATATGTTGCCATCGCGCAGCTGTACACCGTGAATATTCAGCCAGCCACGGAAGGGCGTATCCACAAATACCACCAGTGTCAGCGGATTGATGGAAAAAAACAGATCGTCAAAAGCACGATGCAGGAAACTCACCAGGGCGATCCCGTTGCTTGCGTGCATATAATCGTGACTGGAGTCCGGCACAATGTGCGCCGCCTCCAGACTTTCGGTAATGCCTGTGATCGCGCAGCCGTCGAAGTTCGCCAGTACAGACATACGGAAACGGCCCTGCCCTTCACGCTGAGCCACTTCGCGTAGTTTGCGCAACCGGGCAGCGCGGCGCTTACGAAACTCGAGTAAATGCGCATCATGCAGTGGATTAGATACAGGTGTTTCTGCCGTCCACTCTTCCCATGAGTCGGAAAGAAACCCATCAATTTTTTCATCCAGCGTTTTCCCTGCGTTCAGTTCATTCAGCCTCTTACACCAGTCGCGGAAATCCTTCACCATATCTGCTGGCAGACCTGCAGCGACTTCCGGCACAAGCATGGAGAGAGAGGTTTTGGACAAGTGAGAAACACTAATTCTCTTCGGACGTTCACCAGGCAAAACGGCATATTTCTCATTCCACGCTTTCAGACGCTCCCTTCGGGCCTGGCGTTTGCTCTTTTTGCTTTTTTTCGGGACGGTAGGCTGGAGGGAGCCTTCCTGTTGGCCTTCATGCAGCGAACCATAGAAATTATATTGTTTCAGGACGGCGCGAATTTCGTCTGGTGTATCCTGATTTGATACAGTTGCGTGATAGCCGATATTCATTTCATTGCCACGAATCGCAATAAACTGAAAATCTTCTAATGCCTTTGTGAAGGCGTAGCGAATCTCGTTCGCAGGCATATTGAAAATAGCGGCAGCACGCGCGACAGCTATGCGGAAATGGTATCGGAACTGACGACCACGCTTACCTTCCGCTTCAATTTTAAAGCAACCAGTATGGGTATCATTACCCCACGCATGATGATTTGGTTTCCAGCTTTTATGCTTCCAGCCATCTATGTAGAGATGAATTTGTTTGGATTCGAAATACTCGTTAAGTAGCATGGCCCTGCCTCTGGATAATTTTCTCTGCCCGTAGACAGAATCAATATTAATTGAACCCGGTTGATCCTTTTTTGACGTAGGCCTGCCCTTCGATGGTTATGAATTTTTAAGTTTTTGATATGGTATTGAGGTGATCAGTATCAACCCTGCACCAGACAAGTCCTGTTCTGGACGAATCATGACCGCAATCCGGCGTGCTGACAGCTGTGGTTGGGATAAGCAGCCCTGTTTTGGGGTAACTGGGATAACCTTGGGATAAGATTTAGCGCATAACCATTTGATAATGTTATTTTATTTTGAAAGTATCTCGTTATTCCAAGAAAAATGGCGTTTTTCTGCTTATTGCTTATATAGAGAACTGAATGAACGATTTCCCAGAGAGGAGAGGTAAGATCTGATCGAGTGTAAGCGGCTATAAAAATGGAAGTGTCTGTATGATTTTCATCCATTTTGACGTGATGCTAAAACATCTGGGAGGACATTTGAGAGCATCTATAAAAACTAAACAAAAATAAAGTAATTTAAAACAGGTTGTTAGCTATTTTTGTTTTGTTCCTGTTATTTCTTCGGACTGATTTTTACCCTTTTCTGTACCAGGCCCAGCCCGTTTGATGTCATCAGCACGATGAGCAGCATCTCATTGTACGCAAATATATCTTCTGTATTACCGCTATCCTTCCTGCAGAAAAAGGAGCAGCGACAGCCGCTCCCTTCTGGCATCAGGATTTTGGGAACACCCAAACATGTTTTTCAGGTAACGCCAGGTGGCAGTGCTGCGGATCGCGTACTTCGTTGCCGTAGGCGCGGATGACAAAATCATCAGCGACGGTTCGGAACAGGTACTCCCAGCGGTCACCGAGATACATGCTGGTGAGCAACGGGAGAGCCAACTGGTTTTCGCCTGGCCCGTCGGCCAGCACCACACGTTCAACGCGGATCACCGCGGTGCCCTCATGGCCAACCTGAACGCCGTCGCCCGCCTGACCCCACAGAACCCAGTCACGTCCTTCAATACGTGCTTTGCCGTCACGCACTTCAGTGACTTTGCCATGCAGACGGTTGTTGCTGCCCATAAATTCAGCGGTGAACAGCGTTTTTGGGGAACCATACATCTCTTGCGGCGTACCCTGTTGTTCAATTTTGCCGTTGTTGAGTAGCAGAATGCGGTCAGAAATCGACATCGCTTCTCCCTGATCATGCGTCACCATCAGCGCGGACAACCCGAGATTAATAATCAACTCACGCAGGAATACGCGCGCTTCTTCCCGCAGTTTTGCATCAAGGTTGGATAACGGCTCATCGAGCAGGATCACGGGTGGGTTATAAACCAGCGCCCGGCCAATCGCTACACGCTGTTGCTGACCGCCAGAAAGTTGATGCGGATGGCGCTTACCCAGATGTCCCAGGCCCAGTTGATCCAACACCCCCTGTACCCGTTGGTTGATCTCTGCGGTGGAGACTTTGCGCAACTTCAGCGGGTAGGCCACATTCTCAAATACGGTTTTATGCGGCCACAAGGCATAGGACTGGAACACCAGCCCCAGGTTACGCTCCTCGGCTGGGATTTCGCTGCGCGGGGTGCCGTCGTAGACTTTGTTGTTGCCGATGGTAATTGACCCTTGTGTCGGTTTTTCCAGCCCAGCCACGGCGCGCAGGAGGGTGGTTTTACCGCTCCCGGACGGCCCCAGTAACGAAACCACTTCGCCCCGTTTGAGGTCCATGGTCACGCCCTTTAGCACCGGGTTATCACCGTAGGTTAAGTGCAGGTTCTCGACCGATAATTCAATCATGTAATTTCACTCCAAAACGTAGGGCAATACCCAGGCCCACCACCACCAACAGAATATTGATAAACGAGAGTGCGGCGACGATGTCGATAGCACCTGCCGCCCACAGAGATACCAGCATCGAGCCGATGGTTTCCGTGCCCGGCGACAGCAGATAGACGCCCGTTGAATACTCACGCTCAAAGATCAGGAACATCAGCAGCCATGAGCCAATCAGCCCATAACGTGAAAGCGGAATGGTAACGTGGCGGGTAATCTGCCCACGCGTCGCACCGGTGCTGCGTGCCGCTTCCTCCAGTTCTGGCCCCACTTGCAGCAACGTTGAGGAGATGAGGCGCAGGCCGTAGGCCATCCACACCACCGTATACGCCAGCCAGACGCTGAAAATGGTGCTCCGTAGCGAGCGCAGCCAGACAATCAAAGTGTCTCGCAACCACTGCGACCACGGCATACCGGATAACCAGCCGGATTTCAGCGCGTTATCGAGCCACATTGGTAAGAACAGGAACACCCACAGAAATGCCAGACCCGCGAGCAGGCCCGGCACTGCGCGGGGCACCAGCACGCTGTAGTCGAGAAAACGCGTGGTGTTATCCGGCTTGCGGTGCATCGCGATACCGATAAACAGATAGCAACCTACCGCCAGCGCGCCGCCGATCACGCCAATCGCCATGGAGTTGACGATGGCCCGCAACAGGTTCGGCTGTTCCCAGATGGTACGGAAGGTGCTGAGGGACAGCTCATCCCACAGCGACACACCCACCCCCCAGTTGGAGATAAACGCACGCAGCACCACGCCCATTAACGGTACGCCAATGGTGATGGTCAGCCAAAACGCGACCACAGCACCCGCTATCCAGCGCCATTTACCCAGCGGTAACGCGCGGGCCTGTGAGGCTTTACCCTTCATGGTGACGAAGCGGTTAGCAGTACGCATCAGGCGACGCTGTAGCATGACCAGTGGGATGGTCAGGCAGATCAGCACCACGGCAACTGCCGCCATCAGGTGATACGACGGCGTACCCAGTTTATTGGTCAACTGATACAGGTAGGTCGCCAGCACCATGTTGCCTTCAGGGTCGCCCAATACCAGCATCAGACCAAAGACTTCCAGACCGAGGAAAAACAGCAACACCACGGCGTACAGAATAGATGGGCGAACCATCGGCAGGCTGACTGATGTCATGACCTGCAGCGGGGATGCGCCGGAGATACGCGCGGCTTCCTCCACGTCTGAGCTCACGCTGCGCAGCGCTGACGAGATATACAGATAAGCGTGCGGTACGTGTGTCAGCCCTGCAATGACCACGATGCTCGACATGTCGTAGATATTCCACGGCACGAAGCCAATCAGCGATTGTGCCCACAGTGACAGGAAGCCTACCGGGCCTGCGGCCACCACATAGCCAAAACCCAGCACCATCGGTGAAACAAAAATAGGCACCAGGATCAGCGGCTCAATCAGACGTCTACCCGGTAAGTCGGTACGTACCATCAGGAAGGCCAGTATACCGCCCAGAGGAATGGCGATAATGACCAGCCCGAATGCGAGAATAAAGCCACTTTTCAGCGCTTTATAGAAGTCAGGGTCGGTAAAAATAAAGCCAAAGGATTCAAGGCTCCAGTCCTTTGCCGGCGAGAAGAACGGCGCGGACAAAAAGCTTTGTATCACGATGAACGACAACGGCGTGTAGATAACCAGCGCGGTTAACAGCACGACGATGCCACGCGGCAAGCTTTGCCACTTTCTGCGTAATGCATTCATAAGCGGAGATCCGGTAACACGTATTCAGGAAACGAGCACCAGGCGCACCAGTGAACCGTGCGCCCGGTTCTGGCTCTTATTTGGCCGCGGCTTCACGCCACTGTTTGATGTAATCCAGACGTTTTTTCGGTTGCAGGTATTCAAGTAATGACTCATCAACTGGGATCGGCTTCAGCGCGCTACCCAGCATTTTGGTCATACCGTCGATGTCATTTTTACCTTCGATATCGTTGCGAATAGACGGAATATCGGCCTGGTTGGCGAGGATGTTTTGCCCTTTCTCAGACAGCACATAGTCCAGCCACAGTTTGGCGGCATTGCTATGCTCTGCCTGCTGGCTGATGAAAGAAACTCGTGACAGCACCAGGGTGTAGTCCTTCGGATAGGAAATGCCCAGTGACGGATCGTTTTTGGCACGCGCTTCGGCGTAAGAGCCGAGGATATTATAACCAATCAGGTTTTCACCCGATGAAACCCGCTCCATCATCGTACCGGTGGACGATTGCACGGCTAACCCGCCTTTCGCCACGTCGGCCAATGTTTTGAAGTAGTTCGGATCGGCCTTGTAATCCAGCACCGATAGCATGAAGCCAACCCCGGATTTTTCGATATCGTAGGTGGTGACTTTGCTTTTGAATTTATCCACCTGGCCTGCAATCAGCTTGGCCAGTGCGGTGTGAGAATCCGGAACCTCGTTCGCCGGGATGAGGCGCTTGTTGTAAATAAACACCACCGGCTCGTAGGTGGTGCCGTAGGCTTTGTTGTGCCAAACAGCCCATTTCGGTAGCTGGTTCTGCTCTGCTGAAACATACTCCATGGCATAGTCGGTCGCGAGCTTCATCGCGGTATCCATGGAGGAGCTCCAGATGACGTCACCGCTGCCGCCGCCAGCAGCCTGTTCGCTGATATAACGGTTATACAGCTCGGTGCTGTTCATATCGTTATATTCAACTTTGATGCCCGGATAGGTGGCTTCAAAGCCCTGAATCAGCGGCCCAGCCGCTTTGGTATCCGTTGTGGAGTAAACCACGACTTTGCCTTCTTTGGTGGCGGCATCAACCACCTTTTGGTAGTCAGCCGGATACCCCTGCGGCAGTGCGGACAGAGCAGAAAACGACATGAAAACAGCAGCAGAGATCAGAGAGATGCGGAATGTGTTCGCCATTATCATTAACCTTCTAGTTACATTTGAGGAACTAAAAGTCAACATAGCGGATGGGAGGGGAGAGACAAGAGGGGGGAGAGAGCCGGCTGGTGGAAATGTGATTGTTGGCGTTGTTTCGGTAATTAACACCATAGAAACCGTGAGGGCGATGGGTTGAGAGAATAGAATACTCGCCGTTGTAGGCCGGATGGCGCTTCGTTTATCCGGCCTACAGTGATTGTTACTCCTGAGCCACCCTCCGGTACAGCCGCCTCGGATGCCCAATACTCCCATACTGAATCTCAATCACCACAAACCCAATTTCCACGCAATACTCCAGATAGCGGCGACCCGTGGTCTTGCTGATCCCCGCGTCTTCTACTACCTGTTCGACTGACCAGCTGGTGTCAGGATGCTCGCTGAAAATACGCTTCACCCGCTCGAGCGTTGCCGGTTCAATGCCCTTTGTTGATGGCTGGGTTGATGCCTCACCCGCGGGTAAATTGAACAGTTTATCCAGTGCATGTTGGTCAACAACTTTCACCTGGCGCAGAGTGTGTACCAGCAACATAAAGCGCTCCAGCGAGGCCCGCAGACGGTGGGAGAACACGGGTTTTAGCAGGTAGTCAAACGCGCCGCTGCGCATAGCATGACTGCAGGTTTGCATATCGCTGGCGGCGGTGATGAATATCACCGAGCATTCAAACTGTTTGAGCAGTGGGCTATCAATAAGCTCAACGCCCTGACCGTCAGGCAAATAGTTGTCCAGCAGCAGCAGGCGCGGCCGATGACGGAGGATCAGCTCGCGGGCCTGTTCCAGCGATCCCGCGATCCCCACGATGCGCAGATGGAAGTTTTGCTCAATAAACTCCCGATGCAACTGTGCCAGATGTGGCTCATCTTCAACAATAACAACCTCAAGAGGGCGGATATCAGTCATGGGAAGGTCCTGTCGAAAGTGAAATCTGGAACGGGATGAAAACCGAAAATACGGTACCCTGCGGGATGTTATCGCTCATTTCGATGCTGCCACCGGCCCGACGAACGTAGCCCGCGACCAGGTACAGGCCAATACCATGTTCTGAACCGGTGAGTTCGCTGCTGTCAGTGGGTTTACTGGTGAAGCCTTGCTCAAAAATATGCGGCTTCATGGCTTCATCAACGCCACAGCCCCGGTCAGCCACTTCAATCACCAGTTCGTAGTTGCGATCCGATATATACACTTCCACCGGCGCGGTACGTGCTGGCGTTTTCAGCGTGGCATCGACAGCATTGTCCACCAGATTACCTATTACTGACATCAGCTCCGTTTCGCTCAGCCCTTCCGGCAGGCGCGAGAGCTGGCAGGCAGGGTCGAAAACCAGCTCAACACCTTTCTCGCGAGCACCGACATATTTCCCCAGCAGCAGGCCGCATAGCGCCGGAGAGACAAACTGCCTGGAGAGGAAATCCAGCACCTGCTGGGCCCCCTCTGACTGTACCTGGATATAACGCAGCGCGTCGTCATAGCGCTGCATCTGCAGCAGGCCGACGAGCGTAGCCGTCCAGTTGAGCTGCTCGTGGCGCATGATACGCAGGTTATCGGCATAGCGGGTCACCTGGCTGAGTTGGCTGCTGAGCGTATTGATATCGTTCTTATCGCGGAAGCTGAATACCCAACCGCTTTGGGTGCCCGGCTCAACTTCAATAGCCACGCGGTTGACGATGGTTTCCCGTTGATTCAGGACGGTAATATGATCGTGATGGCGGCTGTCATAAGCGGTATTGCCTGGCGCAAAAAACGACGGTGGCAGCTGAATCACCTCATCCAGCGGTTTGCCGAGCAACGCTTGTTCACTCTGGCGAATATTGAGCATCTCCCTGGCGGCGCGGTTGATGAGTATTAGCTGCTTATCGGCATTCACCGCAAACACACCTTCGTACATGGCCTCCAGTAACGCCTTTTGCTGTAGCACCAACTGGGCGATATCTTTAGGTTCCAGGCCGAACATCTGCTTTTTCAGCGTGCGGGTCAGTAACCAGGAAAAAATAAACAGCAGCAGCAGCAGGGCAAGGCCGTACATTCCGGTGCGCCACAGCAGGCGGGCGTTGATATTGGCGATGTAGGAGGTGAGGTAACCGACGGAGACAATGCCGATTACCTGATGATGGCTATCGAAAATAGGTGCCTTACTGCGTAACGAGACACCGATCCCGCCCTTGCGCACTGTGATTATGGTTTTGCCCTTCAGTACGTCAGCATTGTCGCCGCCGATCATCGGCAGGTTAAGGCGCTCCGGGGATTCTGAGTGGTAAAGATGCTGTTCATGCGCATCGCCAATCACAATATAGCTGGCATCGCTTTCGGCGCGCAGCGGCTGAATCAGTTGTGCGATACCGGGAATATCCCGCTGCTGAACTTTTTCTGCCAGACCGGGAATCAGGGCAATTTCGCTGGCCTGTACCCGCGCACGTTGGCCTAAATCGTGGTGCAACTGGCGGTCGATAAAGTGAAACAGCAATACGCCAAGCAGCGCCAGCAGAAGGCAGGAAAAAGCCACCAGTGAGAGGAACAGCTTTACCTGAAAGGACAATCTAAGTTTCATGTAGTCCGCAGCGGCCAGAGCAGAAAGGGTCATCTGAAAAGCCTATCATGCGAAAATACGAACCGTAATCGAGGGACGACAGAGTTGTGAACTGCCTACATTCTCCGCGAATTTCTGAGACAATAAACGGTATGTCGACGATGCGATCCAACGGTTGTATCCATTGAAAATGCGCATCGTTGACGGTGATTTTTTGGGATCTTCCGGTCTATGACTCTGGGTGTCCGTCGATCGCGGCTTTCAGATCGCGATATTCTTCGCATTGGGTGCCGCAGATAGTCTTAATGGTGGCCAGCTCCGCTTTCGCCAGGTCGGGGCGGCCTTTAATCATCCATGCTTCCCCAAGATATTCGCGCACTTTCGCATAGTGCGGATCAAGGGCAATCGATCGTTGGTAGTAACCTATCCCTTCATCCGTACGCCCTAACTTGCGCGTCGCATAGCCTCGATAGTTCCAGGCTTCACGCGTATTGGGCTGCTGTAAGGTATCGAGTAAATTGATGGCATCCTGATAATGGCCGGTTTTCGCCAGGTGATACGCATACTGCGTTTTATCCTGATCGTCGATCATGCTGCTTTTTTCGGGCAAACATTTTTGGGTTTTGTTGTCGTAAACCTGACCCTTCGGGCATGTTGGTGTGGTGGTATCGTCATTTCCCATGGCGCTGGCTGCAGCGGAGTAGAGCAGCCCGCCTGAGATCAGGCAAATCAACGGCAGTATTTTCGTCATGGCGTGCATCTTCATGATCCTGTCCTCTCGGTATGAGTGAAGGTTCTTGCATGCTGTAAACCGCGCAGACCATGCTTTACTCATTATCGATGCCTATAAATTGACCTGCCGTTTATTTTTAATACACCGCTTTATGAGCAAAGAGAGAGGCACCTATTTAATCGCAGCGCGTGGTCCCAAATGAGTCTGTGCGACAGGTTGTCGTGTTTCCTTGAGCGTCAGTTGTTCGGGTTGTACCAAAGCTGTCTGTACGAGATACGGAACCATCGCTACCGCGGGTCGTGCCAAATGAATCGGTTCGATAACTGGTCGTATTTCCGTTAGCACTGGTTACCCTTGTTGTTCCGAATGAGTCAGTGCGTGAGACGCTCCCATCGCTGCCACGCGTTGTTCCAAAACTGTCCGTGCGCCAGCTATTTCCTTGATCATCACGTGTCGTTCCAAAGCTGTCTGTTCTGTAGGTGGTGGCACTCGCAACAGAGGATAACAACATCAAAATGAAAAAACTGAAAACTGCTTTTCCCGACATAATGATATTCACCTTATGTGTATTATTTGTTTTTGGGATTAGGGCAGGTATGTTGGCCTCATTCCTGGTCAGATTTTACGCCCTTCCAGATGGCACTGGTAAGAAATACCGCCATGCTCGCCAATTAACCAATCAACAGCTTGTCCTGACAGTCGATTGATAGATACATGGGATACCAGCCCCCATGTTTTATTGTCTCGTGACCCTTCGATTTTGTATTCGATGGTCTTATCGGTGATTATCGGGTGTACGACTCTGAACCAGGTATCATCACGTCCTTGAGGCTGCCCATCAATATCTACAATGACTGCCTCTGTAAACCAATTCGTACTTTGACCATTGCTTACGCATGTGTCTCCCGAATCAGCACGAATATCAAGGCAGAGTTTATCTTTTGATAAATAAGGGGCTGGCCAGATTCCTGTTGCTGACTGATCGTTAGTATTTTGCGGTTCGCATACAATTAAGGATGGTTCGGATGCGAGAACAGGCAGACTGCATAGCAAAGTAAAGGCAAAAAATGTGTTTCTCATGTGGCGAGTTATCCGTGTCTAAAGTTAAATTTACAGAATTATCTACATCTCTAATACTTAGAACAAATTTAAAACAAATCGATGATGCCTGGTTTACGTTGAGATAATATTAATATG
>NZ_JANEWJ010000038.1:0-42693 GCF_028069755.1 Citrobacter sp. Igbk 16
TAATGACATGCGTTTTCCAACGGCAAGGAGAGCGCATCGTAGGCCGGATAAGGCATTTATGCCGCCATCCGACGGCGCATAATGACATGCGTTTTCCAACGGCAAGGAGAGCGCATCGTAGGCCGGATAAGGCATTTATGCCGCCATCCGGCGGTGCGTAATTACATACGCATACCCACAGCCAGGCGGTTAAAGCAGTTCATCAGGCTGATTGCGAAGGTCAGGTCGCTTATTTCTTTGGCACTAAAATGGTCAAGCAGTGGCAGATAAACATCGTCTTCGGCATGGCTACTGGCGACATGAGTGACGGACTCGGCCCATGCCAGTGCCGCACGTTCTCGTTCGCTGAAATGGTGACTCACACGCCAACCCGCCAGCGCATCCAGACGGGCTTGCTCCACGCCAGCTTTGCGCAGCGCTTTGCTGTGCATTTCAAGGCAAAATGCGCAGCCGTTGATTTGTGAAACCCGCAGGTAAATCAGTTCTGTCAGCGTGGGTTCCAGTGCGCAGTTTTCCAACGCTTTGCTTGCCTGAACCAGGGCGCTATAGACTTCAGGACTGAGTTCGTAATAGGGCTGGCGTAACATTGTCATGGTATTGCTCCTCATTTGGATGACCTGCAATGTAGCACTATAATGGTCTGCTAAAGAGAGCCATATTTTTACTTAAAAAGCAGACCATAAATGCCGCGCTACCAGCAAATTGCCCGTCAGTTAAAAACCGCTATTGAGAAAGGCGATCTTAAGCCTGGCACAAGATTACCCTCCAGCCGAACCTGGTCCCAGGAATTGGGGGTTTCACGTTCGACGGTAGAAAACGCTTATGCTGAGCTGGTGGCGCAGGGCTGGCTTACGCGACGCGATCAGGCGGGAACCTTTGTCAGCGAGCAATTGCGACTGGAAACCTCGCCCGCAACCCCTACCGTATTCGCCGGAGAAAACGGCACACCACAGCTTTTTCAGATGGGATTGCCAGCGCTTGATCTTTTTCCGCGCGATATCTGGGCACGGGTCATGGGACGACGTTTGCGCACCCAAACACGTTTTGACCTCGCGGTGGGGGATGTTTGTGGTGAACTGCTGCTACGCCAGGCGATAGTTGATTACCTGCGAGTGTCACGCAGCATTGAATGTCTTCCGGAGCAGGTTTTTATTACGTCGGGTTATGCGGCATCAATGATGTTGATCCTGCGTGCGCTGGCTACACCCGGCGAGGGGATGTGGGTCGAAGATCCCGGTTTTCCATTGATTCGGCCCGTGGTCACCCAGGAACGCATTGAGCTGATGCCTGTTGCGGTTGATGCCGATGGCCTTGATGTCAGTGCCGGGATCCGTGACTACCCACAGGCGCGTTTTGCCTTGCTGACACCCGCACACCAAAGTCCGCTGGGCGTGGCGCTTTCTCTGGCCCGCCGTCACCAGTTGCTGGAATGGGCTGACCGCGCACAGGCGTGGGTAATCGAAGATGACTACGACAGTGAGTTTCGTTACCACGGCAAACCGTTACCGCCGCTTAAAAGTCTGGATGCGCCGCAGCGGGTGATTTATGCGGGCACGTTCAGTAAATCGTTATTTCCCGCTTTACGCACAGCCTGGCTGGTGGTTCCGCTGACTCAGGTCGCACATTTTCGCCAACAGGCAGCGCTAACGGCTTGCAGTGTGCCGGTTTTATGGCAACAAACGCTGGCCGATTTTATGCGCGACGGTCATTTCTGGCGGCACTTAAAACGGATGCGCCAGCATTATGCCCAACGGCGTCAATGGATGGAAAGCGCTCTGACAGAGCAGGGTTTTAGCGTGGTACCACAAGAGGGCGGGATCCAACTGGTGATCGCCGTGGCGGGGGATGACACTGCGTTAGTACGCAAAGCGAATCAGGTCGGGTTGGCGGTTCAGGCCTTAAGCCGATGGCGCATCACCTCAGCAGGTAAGGGGGGAATATTACTGTCATTCACCAATATCCGAACGGCGGAAATGGCGCAGCAGGCTGCATATCAACTCCGGTTGGCGCTGACATAAATTTGCGTTGTTCTTAAGATATTCATCTCACCGTCTGCACTCGTTTATGGACTTTTCTGAAAGCGTTGCTAATGCTGAATCAGGTAAGGTAAGCCCGCAGTAAAAGATAACGAGGAAAATAATATGTATTTACGACCTGATGAGGTGGCGCGCGTACTTGAAAAAGTGGGCTTTACCGTTGATGTAGTCACACAGAAAACATACGGTTATCGACGTGGCGAGAATTATGTATACGTAAACCGTGAAGCGCGGATGGGGCGTACCGCATTGGTTATTCATCCCACGCTAAAAGAGCGTAGTTCTTCACTGGCAGAACCAGCCACGGATATTAAAACCTGCGATCACTATCAGCAATTCCCGCTTTATTTAGCCGGCGATACTCATGAACATTATGGTATTCCACACGGCTTTAGCTCGCGTATCGCGCTGGAACGTTATTTGAATGGGTTGTTTGGCGACGTGAGTTCAAACTGATAACGCGACTGGCGGTGCCAGTCGCGATGAGATGTTTTTACGCTTTAGCCTGGTGGTAGCTGCTGACCTTAAACAGGCGGCGGCAATAATCAAGGAAGTAGCCATATACTGCACCCATCAGCATTGAGACCACGATGTTTGAACTTACCGCAGCCGTGATCTGGTGCCAGTCAGCGCCAACCGTCAGCAGAATAATCACATACACCGGTGACTGGAACGTGACATAGGCCAGCACATCCGCCAGATTTTTTGCCCATCCTGCCTGCGTAGCTTTGCGTGCCGCGCGCATAAACAAATCGCGGTACATACCGTATGGCCAGGCGATCAGGATGTTGACGGGGATGGCGACCAGTCTGGAATACAGTGACTGTTCGAAGCTCATTCCTGAAAGGAATATCTCGATCAACATGTTCACGACAGAACAATAAACAACCATCGCGAACGTGTCTGCTACAGCATGACGCAAGCGTGACTGCGGAGAGAACATGTTAATGCTCCTTGTAAAAAGGGGAAAAAAGGTTTTCAATACCTTTGTTGCTAGTGATTTGTCTTGTCGCTTTCGCGTTTTAATAGGATATCTGCCTACATAATAACTAGCAACTAGCTTAAAATTTTTATTTATTGCCTTTTTGTCGATAAAATGCTCTGTGATGGTTTGTTTTTTGTTCGTTTTGGCATTTTCGTTGTTATGCAAATTAAAATCATTAAAAATCAATAAGTTGTTTTGACTTGTTTTTCTGAACTTTTTGCGCTCCTTTTTGAATGTTGACGAATATTTCGCATATCTACCGCAACGCCTGTGCGATGCCTATATTGGTTTATCTGGTGCGGCAGTGAGATATCACGACGTCTATTTATTCTGGTTGCTGGCCGAATATAAAATATCGGTGACTAAAATTCATTGTATGACAAGGTAAATAATATTAGCGATTGTCGTTTTAATATCTTGCGACAAAAAAGAGACTGGAAAAAGAAAAAACACTCGCATACAATTTGTGTCGTAATACCAATTTTTGTTTTTGCGTTAAAGAGGTTTTATTAATATGAGTTCAATGTTAAAAAACTTAAATAATATTCGATCGCTACGTGCCATGGCGCGTGAATTATCCGTCGAGGTTCTGGACGATATGCTGGAAAAACTCCGGGTAGTCACCAAAGAACGACGTGACGAAGAAGAACAGCTGCAGCGCCAACGTGCAGAACAGCAGGAAAAAATTAATACACTGCTGGCGATGATGAAAGCTGATGGGATTGATCCTGAAGAACTGTTGAGCATGTCGGCGGCAATGTCGCGTTCGGTTAAAAAACGTCAACCACGTCCGGCGAAATATCGTTTTACGGATACCAATGGTGAAACAAAAACATGGACTGGACAAGGCCGCACGCCGAAGCCGATTGCGCAGGCACTGGCTGCCGGTAAATCTCTCGATGATTTTTTGATCTAATATCAATGCGGTGAGGGGAACCTCACCGCTTATTTTCAGCAGACGCCGAAATCGCCTTCTTCAGAATATCGCGTGACATCAGCAGTTTTTAGGGTGTATTTTTCGCCGCTTTCATTGCTGGCTTGTACAGCCACAATTTGTTCGTCTTTCACTTCGACAACTTTCAGTTTTGGTCCGCCCATACGCGGTTGCACCAGATCGCCAGGTTTAAACATATTGCGCTCCTTTCTTAATCACAAAGCCCACCATAGATCACGTCAATCGGCGGGTACAGCGCTGTTTCTTCTATTACCGCTTAATGAGTACGTCGGTTCCAGGGCATTTTGTCGAGCAGTCGCGCCATACCGCAGAAGCCAGTTACACCCGCAAGTACCAGCCCCGCACCAACAAAACCGCTGAGTAAGAAGAAGCCGCTGTTAACGGCATAACCGAGAATGACGCCAAGCAAGGCAAGACTGCCTGCGGCAATCTGCACCTGACGCATTAGCGGCAACGGTTGTGAGCTATCTTTTGCAACCAGGAGACCTGCCGCTTTCCAGCCGTCGATCCCGCCCTCAAGCAGCCAGACCTGTGCTGGCGCGGCGGCGGCATTCAATTTTGCCGCCGCGTTTTGTGTACGCTTGCCTGACTGGCAGTGAAAAATAATGCGCTCAGCCCGTAAGTTTGCGGGGAGTGAACCCTGCTCCAGGGTGGATAGCGGTGCCAGGTGCGCCTCGGGAATATGCTCGTACAGATACTCGTCAGCGTCGCGGATATCAATCAGTTTTGCGCCCTGAGCTAACAGCGTCTGCGCCTCGTGGGGGGAAATCATCCCAATGGTCATAGTGGTTCCTTATGGGCAATACAGTGTTTTTAATGTGGCGATCAGCGAGTTCACGGCCGCATTTTTAATGGAGTAAAGGATGCGCTGGGCATCACGCTGGCTGTCTATCAGCCCCTCTTCGCGCATTCTTGCCAGATGCTGCGAGGTGGCCGATGCACTAAGACCAGTAACGCGGGCTAACTCTCCCGCGCTGGTACCCGGTGAGCCACAAAGCATGCACAAAATCAGTAACCGTTTTGGATTACTCATCGCTTTGAGTAGGGCGGCAGCCTGTTCTGCGCTGGCCTGCAGTTGTTCGAGTTCAGTCATATATACTTTAGTGTTTTCTAAGTTAAGCTAATTCTAAAGTAAGTGAGCATCGTACGCCAGCGTAAAGAGCGTAAAGGAGGGTAAAACAGCAGGGGAAGCCAGGCAGAGTTGGATAAACTCACTAACCTTAGATTTCTAAGAAATGATTATTTTTTTTGCTTGTATGGAGTGTGTATGGGTTTCTGGAGAATCGTTTTTACTATTATTCTGCCTCCGCTTGGCGTGTTGCTGGGGAAAGGATTCGGCTGGGCATTTATCCTCAATATCGTTTTGACACTGTTGGGCTACATCCCAGGCCTTATCCATGCCTTCTGGGTCCAAACTCGCGACTAGGCTTTTCCCGTCAGCAGTTTGCCGGACATGGCTTGCTGAATAATGGGTATTGGCGTCAGCAGGTGCAGGCGCATTAACTCGCTGGCGCGGGCGGCATCGCGCGCCAGAATCGCTTCGGTAAGCGTTTGATGCTGATCGTGCTTATCTTCCAGCATCTCTACCGACAGCACCGTTTTACGCAACCAGATGAAACGGTATCGTGCCGCCAGAGAGAACAGCCGTTCACGCATTTGCAGCAGATATTGCGAACCACAGCCAGCAACAATCGCCGTGTGAAACGCCTGATGGCGCTGATCCCACTCATCAAGCATCTGCTCGCTGGCGTCAACGGCCTCCAGCTTGCTGAGCATATGCGCACGCGCCAGAATCTCGGCTTCCCAGGCGTCGTCGCCACGCGCGATAGCCAGACCCACCAGCATGGCTTCCATATTGGCGCGGGCATCGAAAATATCGAGTAACTCTTGCTCGGACATCGGCGCCACCCGATACCCTTTCTGATTGACCACCGTGACCAGTCGCTCTGCAACCAGTTGCGAAAGCGCTTCTCGCAGTGGCCCAACGCCCAGTTCATAACGTGAAGTCAGCAGGCTCATACGCAGTTTCTCATCAGGCTGATATATACCGCGGATGATATCGTTCTTCAGCCAGCGGTACCCATCAATGGCCGTCGGTTGGGAAATGGCGGTCATGGTCTTACTCCTGAATAAATGTCCCGGCCTGCGCCGGGATCAGATTTAATGCGTATTTTGCAACGGTGTTTTTTGCCACGATAGCAGTTTTTTCCAGCGTGACATAATGGGCACGGTGCAAATAATCCCGATGGCGAGTAGCCCGGTCGACACCACCTCCAGCTGTTGCGCCGGACGGAAGAGCATCACCACTAATACGAAGACAATAAAGGCGATCACCAGCCAGGTAAGCCATGGAAAGAGCCACATTCTCAGCTTAATTTCACCGCCCTGCGCCAGCAGGATCTTGCGCATCCGTAACTGAGAAATAGCAATCACCAGATAGACCAGCAGTGCGATGGCGCCGGAGCTGTCGATCAGAAACTTAAATACTTTGGCCGGCGCGTAATAGTTGACGATAACGGTGAGGAATGCCGCCCCGGTAGAGAGTAGTACTGCCACATACGGCGTTTTGCTGCGGTTTGTTTTACCCATAAATGCGGGGGCATCGCCACGACGGCTCAGGGAATAGAGCATACGGGATGACGTATATAGCGCGGAGTTCAGGCAACTGGTTACCGACAGCAAAATGACGCAATCCATGATCAGCTTTGCATGCGGAATATGCAGCAACTCCAGTACCGAGCGGTACGACCCAACCTCTTTCAGTCCCGGCATGTTCCACGGGATCAGCGCAACCACCACGAAAATGGAACACAGATAGAAAATAGAGATACGCCAGATAACCGAGTTTGTCGCCCGTACGATGTGTTTATCTGGGGTGTCGGATTCTGCGGCGGCAATGGTGACAATCTCCGCGCCCATAAAGGAAAACATGGTGATTAGCATCGCACTGAGTACTGCGCCAAAACCATTGGGCATAAAGCCGCCCTGATCCCACAGTCGTGAAACGCCGCCGACTTCCGCGTAGGGATAGAAGCCGCTAATCGCCGCTGCACCGAGGGCGATAAATGCCAGAATGGCAATCACTTTACACAGCGCCAGCCAGAATTCAAACTCGCCGTAATTTTTGACGCTCAGCAAATTACTGCCGGTTAATGCCAGGGTGATAACCAGGGAAAACAGCCAGATAGGCACTCCAGGGATCCATGAATGCAGGATGATGGCCGCAATGTTAGCTTCCAGCGGGATCACCAACACCCAGAACCACCAGTACAACCAACCGATGGTATAACCGGCCCATGGCCCGATAGCTTTATCGGCGTAGGTGGAGAAGGAACCTGTATCGGGTGTGGCAACGGCCATTTCGGCCAGCATGCGCATAATCATGACCACCAGTAACCCGGCGAACAGATATGCCAACAGCACCGCCGGACCGGCTTCGGCAATCGCGACGCTTGAGCCTACAAATAAACTGGCGCCGATAACCCCGGCAATGGACAACATGGTGACGTGGCGTGATTTCAGCCCGCCCCCTAAATCATGTGATTGTGACACTTGCCCCATCTTTAAACCTCGTTATTGTTATTGACGTCGCTTCCTGCACCTTACCCGTAGGCCCGGTAAGCGGAGCGCCACCGGGCATCACAATATTTCCGGAAGCGGCGCATGCGCTGCTTCCGGCCTACAATCCCCGTTCAGATACGGGGGTTACCCCTGCTTCGCCTCGGCAAAACACTGAGCAATAATGTCCAGACCCTGACGGATTTGAGCCTCTTCAATGGTGAGTGGAACAAGGATGCGCAGCACGTTGTAGTAAGGCCCGCAGGAGAGCAGGATCAACCCTTTATCACGCGCACGGGCCACCACTTCCGCGGTCAGTTTGGCATCGGGTCTGGTGTGGTCGCCATCTTCGAACAACTCGATGGCAATCATTGCGCCCAGCCCGCGTACATCGCCAATCTCGCGGTGCGTTTCCGCAATGGCCAGCAGACCATCGCGCAGGGTTTTGCCCAGGTCGTTCGCTTTTTGCAGCAGGTTTTCCTGCTCGAAAATGTTCAGCACAGCTAACGCGGCGGCACAGGCAATCGGGTTACCGGCATAGGTACCGCCCAGACCACCCGGTGGGACGGCGTCCATCACCTCAGCACGTCCGGTGACACCGGCCAGCGGGAAGCCACCGGCGATGGATTTTGCGAAGGTAGTCAGATCGGGGGCTACACCCATTTGCTCCATCGCAAACAGCGTACCGGTACGCCCTGCGCCGCTCTGCACTTCATCGGCAATCAACATGATCCCGTGTTCGTCACAAATGGCGCGCAGACGCTGCATAAAGGCCGGGGAGGCAGCGTAAAAACCACCTTCGCCTTGTACGGGCTCAATGACGATAGCGGCAATATCTTCCGGGGCCGCGTCGTTTTTGAAAATACGGTGGATGCTGGCAATCGCATCGTCATCGCTGATACCGTGCAGCGCGCAAGGGTACAGCGCACGATACACATGACCCGGCATCAGCCCCATGCCAGCAGAGTACGGGTTCACTTTCCCGGTTAATGAGAGGGTGTAGTGGGTACGGCCATGATAGGCACCGCTAAAGGCGATGGTCCCGGTACGTTTGGTGGCCGCGCGGGCGATTTTCACCGCATTTTCCACCGCTTCAGAGCCGGTGGTGACCAGCAGGGTTTTCTTGGCGAAATCACCCGGCACTTTCTTGTTCATAATCTCACACAGCTCGAGGTACGGCTCATAAGCCAGCACCTGGAAGCAGGTATGTGACAGTTTTTTCAACTGTGCTTCTACCGCAGAGACAATCTGCGGATGCAGGTGACCGGTATTCAACACCGCAATACCGCCAGCAAAATCGAGGAACTCACGGCCTTCAACGTCCCAAACCCGGCAGTTTTCTGCGCGTTCGGCAAAAATCGGGTGGATCTGTCCTACGCCACGAGGAACGGCGTTACTGCGACGTTGCATGAGTTCTTTATTGGTGCTCATCAGGTGTTCTCCAGTATTTATTTTATTAAAGGCCAATACACATATATTTGATTTCTAAGTAGTCTTCGATGCCGTACTTCGAACCTTCGCGGCCAAGACCGGAGGCTTTAATGCCGCCAAACGGGGCAACTTCATTTGATATGATGCCGGTATTAATGCCGACGATGCCGTACTCCAGCGCTTCGCCAACGCGGAATACCCGGCTTAAATCACGGGCGTAGAAGTAGGCCGCCAACCCAAACTCGGTGTCGTTGGCCTGGGCAATGACGTCAGCTTCATCTTTAAAGCGAAACAGCGGTGCCAGCGGGCCGAAGGTCTCTTCTTTGGCGACCTTCGCGTTATCAGGCACATCTACCAGAATAGTGGGCTGGAAGAAGTTTCCGCCCAGTGCGTGAGCCTTACCCCCCGCCACGATGCGTGCGCCTTTATCCAGCGCGTCGGCGATGTGTTCCTGCACTTTGGCGACGGCTTTTTCATCGATCAGCGGCCCGGTGGTGACGTCAGGTTGCAGACCGTCACCGAGGTGCAGCTTGCTCACCGCCTGCTGGAGCTTGTCGGCAAACTGCTCATACACGCCGTCCTGAACATACAGGCGGTTGGCGCAGACGCAGGTCTGCCCGGCATTACGAAACTTCGATGCCAGCGCACCTTCCACGGCTTTATCAAGGTCGGCATCGTCAAAGACGATAAACGGCGCATTGCCGCCCAGTTCGAGTGACACCTTCTTGATATCTTTGGCGCACTGCTGCATTAGCTGGCGTCCAATTTCAGTGGAGCCGGTAAACGACAGCTTGCGTACCAGTGGGTTGCCGGTCAGCTCATTACCAACAGCACTGGCTGAACCGGTCACGACGCTGAAAACACCTGCCGGGATGCCGGCGCGATTAGCCAGTTCTGCCAGCGCCAGCGCGGAGTACGGTGTCTGGCTGGCGGGTTTGAGCACCATCGTGCAGCCTGCCGCCAGCGCCGGACCGGCTTTACGGGTGATCATTGCGGAAGGGAAGTTCCACGGAGTGATAGCGGCGGTAACGCCGATCGGCTGTTTGATGACGATCAGACGCTTATCAGCTTGATGGCCGGGAATGGTGTCGCCGTAAATACGTTTGCCCTCTTCGGCAAACCACTCGATAAATGAGGCGGCATAAGTGATTTCGCCTTTGGCCTCAGCCAGCGGCTTACCCTGTTCCAGCGTCATCAGGCGGGCGAGATCGTCCTGGTGCTCAATCATCAGATTGAACCAGCGACGCAGGATATTGGCCCGCTCTTTCGCGGTCAGCGCTCGCCATGCGGGCAGGGCGCGATTCGCGGCCTCAATGGCTTCGCGGGTTTCATCCGCCCCCATTTTCGGTACGCTACCCAGTTGCTGACCATTCGCGGGGTTGGTCACCGCGATGGTCTCGCCGCTGTTGGCGTCACGCCAGTGTCCGTCGATCAGTGCCTGCTGGCGAAACAAGGTGGGATCGTTAAGTTGCATGATTGCTTCCTGTCTTAAAAAGGTTAACGGGTGAACGCGGCGTGTAATGTCTCCACGCTACGTGCCGCACGCAGCGTGCGTCCGGGATTACTCTGGTTCTCCAGAAGGGCGTGAACTTTGCTGACGATATGCGCGCCGATCGGGAGAGCTGACGTTGCCGCGGGAGACGGGGCGTTACAGGTGTGAATCGAACGCGGCGTGGTGACAAACAGGAAATCGTCAATCAGCTTGCCGTCCGGTGACACCGCCTGTGCCCGCACACCTGCAGGCCACGGCTGCAGATCTTTCTGCGTCAGGCTCGGGCAATACTTTTGCACCAGCCGCAAATATCCGCTTTTGCACAGTGAGTTTTTCATTTCACCAAGCCCGGAACGCAGGTTGTTTTGCAGCACGCGGCGGATGCCGGAAGAGCCGAGGATCTCCAGCGTATCGCTAAGCGAGAAGTCGCGTTTACGGTAGCCTTCGCGTTTAAATGCCAGCACGGCGTTCGGACCCACCGTAACGCTGCCGTCTATCATGCGGGTGAGATGCACACCGAGGAATGGCATCGCCGGGTCGGGGATCGGGTAGATCAGATGATTGACTATCTGGTTATGTTCTGACGCCAGGCGGAAGTATTCGCCGCGGAACGGGCAGATGATGAATCCGGGCTCGATGCCAAGCATTTTCACCAGCCGATCGGCCATCAGGCCGGAACAGGTAATCAGGCTCGAACCCTCATACTCCTGACCCTGACGGGTCTGCACGATAACGCCGGTGGCGTGTTCCTTTAACGCGCTGACCTCCGCGTTGTAAATAATCTCACCACCTTTGGCCTGGAAAATCTTCGCCATCGCAGCGGTGACTTCGCGGTAGCTGACTATTCCGCTCGACGGGACAAAAATACCGCCCAGTCCAGTGATGTTCGGCTCACGCTCACGCAGTTCTTCGGCGTTTAACCACTCGCGCTCTAAACCGTTAGCGGCAGTGCGATCCCATAAGGCACGCATCCGCTCCATTTCCAGCGCCGAGGTGGCAACCAGCATTTTTCCGCAAACGTCATAGCGGATGCCGTTTTGGTCGCAAAAGGCTTTGGTGGCGCGATTTCCGGCCAGGCAAAACTGCGCCTTCAGGCTACCGGGGGTGTAATAGACCCCGGCATGAATCACGCCGCTGTTGTGGCCCGTCTGGTGGCAGGCTGGACCGGACTCTTTCTCCAGTAACGCAATTCTGGCATCCGGGTAGACATCGATCAGCTGCATGGCAGTCGACATGCCGATAATGCCGCCGCCAATAATCACAAAATCATACATCCGCTATTTTCCTTCGCGCTTACTGGTGGGTCTGGTAATGGTGGGTGGCATAGGCGAAATAGCCACGCTGACGCATCAGTTCGCGACGCAGGTCAGGATGCGAGGTGAAGCGGTCGCGACCGTGCAGCCAGAACAGGTTGTTGATCAGCAAGAATTTACCGACCGATACCGGAACGGAAAGAATGTTCTTGCTGGTTTCCAGCGCATCAGACAGGTCGCTCAGCCAGACGCCTTCTTCATAGTCTTTTGGCTGGACGAACTGGTCGATGTAGCGCATGACCGGACGGCCCTGCTGGTCAACGTCAAACACCGGATGGAATACGTCCTGGCTAACATTTTTGCTTGGCGGTGCGGCAAAGCGCATGGCACGGCGTGCCAGCGGGTGGGTAAAATACTGATCCAGATGTTCCCAGTCATCGAGATGGAGCAGCAGCGAGTTACCGCCAGTCATGTTCTGCTCATCTATCTTCATCATCAGTACATAGTCGGTGATTTCTTCGAGGTAGGTACCGTCGTTATGTAGCTCCATGACACGGTGCGGCTGACGAAGATAGCTATCTGAGTTATCGACGTTTTTCACCACGAAGCGCGCATAGTACTGACCGCTCATTGCATCAAAATTTGAGCGTCCGATAAGATGCGCGACGGCTGTTGCCAGTTTGACCATCTCTTCTGCCTGTGCCACGTCATCAACGCCCACGGCATTGATCAGCAGTGCGCCTTCAGCACGATCCAGCAAGGTTTTTAGTAGCAGAGGCTGCAACTGATTGCCGCACAGGGCGTCGAGGATCTGACCCACTTTGAAACGCAAGAAAGATTTGTATTCCAGGGCCTGTACCGGCCACTGCGCGACGGCTTGCAGAAATTGCTCCGTTGTCTCAGCACAGAAAGTCAGCTCCAGTAAGCGTGGCGACTGGGCTGATGGTTTCAGTGTGAAGCCGCTGTAGTGTTGGGCTGGATCTTCAGCGTTCGGTTGTACGGCAGTCAGTGCGTTCATCAGAATCGATCCTCTCAGTAGATTGTCAGGGAGACATGGCGATGCTCGTTTCGTAGCCATAAATTAAAAATATCTACATTTTTGAAAAACGCGCACAGAATGCGCTTTTTGTTTATTATTTGTGATCAAAAGCAACAAGTATTTAACATTATAAAGGGTGAGGTTAAATGAAAAACGCGGGAGATAAACAGGGGAATGTTATTTAAAAACAGATGATTAATAGTACTGCCGCTGCTGGGGCACAGCGGCAGTAAAAATGTTAGTAACCGACTTTATAAATACGTCCGGTTTGAATGCCTTCCACGCTGCGGCGGTAAGCATTGGCCACGGTTGCCGCAGGCACGCTTTCAAAACCAGGGAAGAATCCATCGTAGGCTTCAGCAGATTCACTCAATACGGTCGGGCTAATCAGGTTAATGCGCAAGCCGCGTCCTAACTCGCAGGCTGCTGCGCGCACAAATCCTTCCAGCCCGGCATTTATGGTCGCCGCATTTGCCCCCTGGGCAATGGGTTCATGGGCGATAATGCCGCTGATAAGCGTAATGGAACCGCCATCATTCAGGTAATGTTGTCCGGTTAAAGCCAGACGCACCTGGCCTAACAACTTATCCTGCAGACCCTGATTAAATTCACTGTCGGTCATCGTCGATAGCGGGCCAAAGAACAGATTGCCGGTGGCGGAAACAATCGCATCCACGCGCCCTGTTTGTTCAAATAGCGCCTGAACGCTCTCTTGTGAGGTGATATCGACCTGGTAATCACCCTGCGTGCGGCCCACGCGGATCACCTCATGTTTACGGCTCAACGTCTCTGTGACTGCACGACCGACTGTACCGCTGGCACCAATAATGACGATTTTCATAACCACCTCCGCAATAGTGTGAGCCGCTATTCTTTAATGAAAATGAAATCAGATAAACTGGCTAAAAGTTAGATGATTACTAACCAGGGGTTTGCAATATGGATAAGCTGCGCGGCATGGAAACGTTTATCGCGGTGGTGGAAAGTGGAAGCTTTACCGGTGCGGCAACGCGACTGGAGATATCAGCGGTGATGGTGGGGAAATATATCGCCCTGCTGGAGGCGCAGCTTGGTACGCGTCTGCTGGAACGTAACACTCGCCGTCAGAGTCTGACCGATGCCGGGCGCGTTTACGTTGAAGAAGCGCGTCGGGTACTGGAGCAGGTTTCGATCGCTGAACGTTCGGTCGAACGGCTACGGCGGGCTCCGGCGGGTACGCTACGCATCAGCGCACCAACCTCCTTTGGGGCTTGTGTTGTCTCGCCGCTGGCTGCGGATTTTTTGCAAACCTGGCCAGAAGTACGCATTGAACTGGATCTGACCAACCGAATGGTGGATCTGGTCGATGAAGGGGTCGATCTGGCGATACGTATTGGTGATATTCATCAGACGGATGTAGTGGCGAAATATCTGTGTCCGTACCGTATGGCGATCTGTGCGTCACCGGACTATCTTGCCCGACACGGTACACCACGCACGCCAGGGGATCTGGTGGATCATCTGTGTTTGTCACATACCGTGTGGACGGCACGTAATGAATGGAAACTGCCGGGTGTGGCGGGTGAGGTCAGGTGGAAACGTGACGCGATTTTGCGCTGTAACGATGGCCATGGCCTGCGCATGGCAGCGGTAGCGGGAGCCGGGCTGCTGTTACAACCAGAGGTTTTGTTGGCAGAAGAGCTCGCGAATGGCCGGCTGGTCCGGGTGCTGGAGGGGTTTACGCCGCAACCGCGGCCAATTCATTTGTTGTGGCGACAGGATTTACGCCCACTGCCCAAGCTGACGCAATTTGTTGAACATGTGCTGGAAGGAACGCAGGGGCTGCGCGGAAAATAAAAATGCCGGATGGCGTTGCGCTTATCCGGCCTACAACCGAGCCAAGTTGTAGGCCGGATAGAGCGCAATAGCGCCGCCATCCGGCAATTCGTTAGCCGATATCCACCTGCGGCTTATTGTTGCGTTTGCGGATCAGGCGCAGTACTGGCGGGATAACGATAACCATGACCGCCATCACCAGCAGGACTTTCGCCACGCCGCTGGCCCACAGAATATCCATGCTGCCATTACTGATGGACAGGGCACGACGCAGGTTCTGCTCCAGCATTTCCCCGAGCACAAATCCGAGAATCAACGGAGACATCGGGAAGTGCATTTTACGCAAAATGTATCCCAGTACGCCGAGACCAACCATCAGTACCAGATCGAAGGTCGTGCTGTGGACGGCATACACACCGACCGCCGAAACCGCCGCAATGGCCGGAACCAGGAACCACAGCGGAATGGTCAGCATGCGGGTGAACAGACCGATTAACGGGATGTTCATGACCAGCAGCATCACGTTGGCAATCAGCAGCGCCGCGATCAGTCCCCAGACGATATCCGGTTGTTCGGTGAACATTGCCGGCCCTGGCGTGATGTTGTACAGCGTCAGCGCACCCATCATTACCGCCGTGGTGCCCGAACCGGGTACGCCGAGCGTCAGCATTGGGATAAACGAGCCACAGGCCGAAGCATTGTTGGCTGCCTCTGGTGCGGCAACGCCACGAATGTCCCCCTTTCCAAAACTGTCGCTGTTACCGCTGAGCTTTTTCTCGGTCATGTAGGTGATAGCACTGGCGATGGTTGCCCCGGCGCCGGGCAGGACGCCGACGAAAAAGCCAATCACCGATGAGCGCAGCGTTGCGCCCACGCACTGCATACCTTCTTTGGCATTAAACAACATGCGGCCCGTTTTACGCACCAGCGTTTGGCCACTGCTGGTATGTTCCAGCATTAATAATATTTCTGAGACAGAGAACAGCCCAATCACTACCACGATAAACTGCACACCGTCGGAGAGATGAACACTGTCAAAGGTGAAGCGATAAACCCCGGTGTTGGCGTCTACGCCGACGGTCGCGAGCCCGAGACCGATAAGCGCTGCCAGAAATGATTTCAGTGGATTCTGTGCCATCATGCTGCCGAGACAGGCAATGGCGAAGACCATTAAGGCAAAGTATTCTGCAGGACCGAATGACAGCGACCATTGTGCTAACGCCGGGGCAAACAGAATGATACCGCCGATAGCGATAAGCGAACCGAAGAAAGAACTGACCGCTGAGATAGAAAGCGCCACGCCGCCGCGTCCCTGTTGAGCCATTGGATAGCCGTCAAGGGCGGTCATAATGGCTGCCGCGTCGCCAGGAACATTGAGCAGGATAGAGGAGATGCGCCCGCCGTATTCGCAGCCGATATAAACAGTCGCCAACAGGATCAGCGCAGACTCCGCAGGCAGATGCAAAGCGAAGGCCAGCGGCAGCAGGATCGCCACACCGTTGATTGGCCCCAGACCCGGTAGCAACCCAACAATGGTGCCGACAAAGCAGCCGATCAAGGCGATAACCAGGTTTTCCGGCGTCATCGCCACCGCGAAACCCTGAGAAAGATAAATCCAGGTATCCATCGTTTCTCCGTTAACCCAGCCAGGCGCCGAGTGGTAAGGTGACGTCAAGCAGTCGGTCGAAGGCATACCACAGCAGAATGCCGAGAACCGAACCGGAAATGCCCGCTGCCGGGATGGTTGCGCCGAACAGCATGCCAATCACCACGGTGAGAATGGCAGTGGCAATGGGAAAGCCTAACCATTCAAACCCCCAGGCGTACATCAACAACACAATCACCATCGTGAGCAGCTTTTGCAGCACGTGGCGGCGAGGCCAACTGATGGTGTCCGGGTGGCGCAACAGCAGCGCGACGGCACACAACAGCATCAAGCTGATAATGCCAAGCGGAAAGGGACGTGGCCCGACGGGTTCATAGCTGTATTCGCTGCTGATTTGCCAGGCCACGAACAGCCCGGCTATACAGAGCAACAGCCAGATACCCGCGAAAATACGATCGCTCATCATCTTTGCCCCCGGGCTTATTTCGCAAGGCCGAAGGCTTTTGCCTGCTCACGGTAATCCGTGACCTGTTTCTTCACGTAGTCATCGAGTTGCTTACCGCTCATGTTGAACTCGAACAGGCCACGCAAATCACGCTGCTTTTTAAATTCATCGGTCTGCTGGAGCTTATTAAAGGCATCAACCCACCACTGGTAATCCGCATCGCTCACTTTTGGCCCAACATAGAAGCCGCGAATAATCGGCCAAACAAGGTCATAACCCTGCTCTTTGGCGGTAGGGACATTGGCTAACTGACCCGGCAGACGTTCGTCAGAGAACACTGCGAGTACGCGGATCTTGTCGCCGCTGAGATAGGGCACCATTTCACTGAGATCGCCGGAAACCACCTGCACGTGATTGCCCATCAACGCGGTCACCGGTTCGCCACCTCCTTCAAAGGCGACATAACGCATTTTGTGCGGGTCGACGTTGGCTTTTTGCGCCAGCAGCGCCGACTTCATCCAGTCCTGACTTCCAATAGAGGCTCCCGCGCCAATAACGACACTGTTGGGATCTTTCTCCATGGCAGTCAGCAGGTCTTTCAGCGTCTTCCAGGGGGAATCACTACGCACGGCAATCATGCCGTAGTCGGTGCCTACACTCGCCAGCCAGCGCACGTCATCGACACCATAGCGGCCGAATTTACCTTGCGACAGGTTTAGCAGGGAGCCGCCGGAGAATGCCACTACGGTTCCGGCTTCGGCAGGACGTTGCGCGACGATAGCGTTATAGGCCACGGCACCCACGCCACCGGGCATATAGGTTACGCGCATCGGTTTTTCGATGGCGCCCGTTTCCATCATGCTCACCTGAATCAGCTTACAGGTGAGGTCGAACCCACCGCCGGGTTTCGCCGGAGCAATGCATTCGGTGCGCGATGGTGCTTGTTCAGCTAAAGCAGAGGTACTCATCAATAAAATGCTTGCAGTAAGGGTACGAAGTAATTGTTTTTTCATTGTTTATCCTCACGCCGGAAAACCGGATTTTCGGGTACGGAAGAAGATTTTTGTGATTATGTGAGCCGATGTGTAGCGGTTCGGTTGCGTGATTGTTAAAACATTAACCTTTCAATTCCCTTTCAATGCGGCAGAAACTTTACAGGATGTGATATGCGTCTCTTATTAGCGGAAGATAACCGTGAGTTAGCTCACTGGCTGGAGAAAGCGCTGGTACAAAACGGCTTTGCCGTTGACTGCGTGTTCGACGGCCAGTCGGCCGATCATCTTTTACACAGTGAAACGTACGCGCTGGCGGTACTGGATATCAACATGCCGGGGTTGGATGGTCTGGAAGTCGTCCAGCGCCTACGCAAACGCGGGCAGACGCTGCCGGTTTTGTTGCTGACGGCGCGCAGCGCGGTAGCCGATCGGGTGAAGGGGCTGAATGTAGGGGCTGATGATTATCTGGCTAAGCCGTTTGAACTTGAAGAGCTTGATGCCCGGCTGCGGGCCTTGCTGCGGCGTAGCGCAGGCCAGGTGCAAGGGATACAGCAACTGGGAGAATTGGCGTTTCACGATGAAGGTTACTTTCTGTTGCAAGGACAACCGCTGGCGCTGACACCGCGTGAGCAGGCCCTGCTGACAGTACTGATGTACCGTCGACTGCGTCCGGTTTCACGCCAACAGTTGTTTGAGCAGGTGTTCAGTTTGAGTGATGAGGTCAGCCCCGAAAGTATTGAGCTGTATATCCATCGGTTGCGGAAGAAACTGCAAGGGAGCGACGTGCGTATCGCCACGCTGCGTGGCCTGGGTTATGTGCTGGAGCGCTGTGATGAGGTGGGTTAAGCCCCAGTCGTTGTACCTGCAACTGCTGATGTTTCTGGGGTTACCGCTGCTGTTGCTGTGGGGACTCTCGGCGTTTAACAGCTACGTTAGCGCATTACAGGCCGCGACGCAGGCGTATGACCGGACGCTGCTCTCATCGGCCAGAACGGTTTCTGAGCGGCTGGTGGTACGTAATAAGCACCTGCAAGTCAACGTGCCGTGGGTGGTACTGGACAGCTTTGAACTGAACATGAACGACAGGCTGTATTACAAGGTGGTCGATCCGGCGGGGAAGGTTATCTCAGGTTATGACGATTTACCGGCCATGCCGCCCGCGACCTCGCGTACCCGGCTGTATCCGGCGTTAGCGTGGTTTTATCACACGGAATATCGCGGTGAGGCGATCCGCGTGGCACGCCTGCTCCAGCCGGTCAATGAGGGCGGGATTGTTGGCATGGCCGAAATTTATGTCGCTGAAACGCTGCAATCACGTCGTTATCTGGCGCGGCAACTGCTGTTTTCCTCATGGGTGTCACAAGGTCTATTAGTTCTCCTGACGCTGGTGCTGGTCGGTTGGCTATTACGTCGGGTATTACGCCCCATGCGCCAGTTGTCATCGCTTATGGTTCGCCGCGAACCAGGACTGCTGACGCCATTGCCGGAGTTACTGCCGTGGTCGGAAACCCGTCTGCTGATTGTCGCGTTCAACCGCTATATCGATCGACTGCGAGGGCTTATCTCCCGCCAGGAGCGCTTCAGCGCAGATGCTTCCCATCAGCTCAAAACACCACTGGCAGTGCTAAAAACGCAGGCGGCAGTAGCTTTGGCGAGCCCGCAGCCGCAGCAATGGTATGAGAGCTTACAGGCGATGAGTTCAACGCTGGATAATACGATTCAACTGACGGAAAGGTTGTTACAGCTTTCCGCGGTGAAGCGTAAAGAACAGGGGGAAAGGCACTTTTCGCCCGTTAATCTGTATGACGTGGTGCAAACCAGCTGTTTTACCCGTCTGGCGCAGGCGCGCAGTAAAGCCATCGATCTGGGATATGAGGGGAAGCAGGAGGCGCTGTGGATTGAAGGGGACGAGGTGCTACTCGGTGAATTGTGCGGAAATCTGCTGGATAATGCGCTGAAATATACGCCAGTACAGGGCGTGGTGACGGCGCGTTTAGTGCGCGAGGGGGAAGCCGTGGTGCTGGTGGTTGAAGATAGCGGGCCAGGCATTGATGAGCAACGGGTGCATCAGGCGCTGTTGCCGTTTCATCGCCTGGATAACGTCGGCAACGTCCCAGGCGCAGGAATAGGCCTGGCTCTGGTCAACGATATTGCGCGTCTACACCGCACACACCCGCAGTTGTCGCGCAGCGATACGCTAGGGGGATTGAGCGTACGAGTACGATTTTTAAGCATCACGAACTGATATCTTTATTTCCCGAGTGCAGATTATTCTTAAGAAAATTCCAAATAAGAAAGCAGAACATTATTAATAATAACGGCATGTGATTTATTGATTTTATTTGTATGGCGTCGCGGTTAATTAATTTTAACGGCTATTTAGGGGAAAAAGAGAAACGATTTCGTGTTATTCATCATACATATAACGGCTTTTCATAGTCTACGAATTGTTATCTGTCAATAACGTTTGTGTTGTAAATTATCATCTTTTTTGGTGGTGGCGACAAAATGCTTGTTCGTAAATTAATGAATAAAATCATTATCATATAAGTGACAGGTGGGTGATAGTCACACTAATCAACATTATTTTTTACATTTACTGACAATGTACCATTGCGTTTTTTAGACTTGTGATATAATTAGCAACATGAAAAGAGAAAAAAACAATTAAATATCAATAAATAATGGGCTGAGATATGCTTAAAAATTCGCTAAAGATTAGCAGTCAAGGATATCCAGTCTTTTTGAAACTGGTCGATTTTATTGTAATTAATATTACGTTAATTTTTAGCGCCCATCTGTTAGATATGGTGCCGTTTAAGACCATTGTCATTCTGAGCATCCTCTTCTCAGTGTTTTTCCTGCTACTTGCTGAATACACAAAAATGTATCAGCAGAAGATAAAAACCATCGGCATACGCAACCAAAAACGGCTGCTTTTTTGTACACTGTTGGCGATATCGTTCAACGAAGTGATCAGCATGACGGTGGCCGAACCGGAGTCACTTGGATACCTGGCAAGTCTGACACCGTCTTTTTTATCCCCTATTGTTTATTGGTATTTCATTCCTTTACCTTTTCTTTATTTTATTCGTTTTTTCATTTTTAAATATTCAACGAAAAAAAGCATTCGTGTGGCGATTATTGGTCTTACCGACAACGGTGTGGCAGCTGAAAATGCGTTGATAGCTGAATACTCCAATATCAAATTAGATTTGGCTTTTTATGACGAACGCGCGTTGTCCCGCTGTGGTGATATCGTGGATAAGATAAAAAGTCCCTTTCGCGGCCCGGTCATCAATCTGGTTGAAGAGGCTAAGCAAGGGAATATCGACGAGATCTATATCGCATTACCGATGGTGGCATTACATCGTATTCGTCACTTTTTGGCCATGATGTCAGATACCACTGTAGATACCTATATTGTTCCTGATTTTTATACCTACAGTAACAATATGTCCAAGCTGCGCTCGATCCACAATCTGCAAACCATTGGCATCTTTAGCTCACCGTTTGAAGGGGCAGGTTCATTTATTAAACGTGCGGAAGACCTGATTCTCGGTAGCATCATTATGGTGATGATCTCCTCATTGATGTTAGCGATTGCTATTGGTATTAAACTGACCTCCCGTGGTCCGGTGTTTTTCAAACAAGATCGATACGGCCTGAGTGGACAAAAAATTAAGGTATGGAAGTTTCGCTCGATGCGAGTTATGGAGAATTCCGATACGGTTATCCAGGCCACCAAAAATGATCCCCGCGTGACAAAATTTGGTAGTTTCTTGCGACGCACTTCTCTTGATGAACTCCCGCAATTCATTAATGTATTGCAGGGAAGTATGTCTATTGTCGGTCCCAGACCCCATGCGGTTACGCACAACGAACAGTACCGTAAACAGGTCGAAAACTACATGATCCGCCATAAAGTTAAGCCGGGGATCACCGGGCTTGCGCAGATTAACGGTTTCCGTGGGGAAATCGATGCACTTTATAAGATGGAAAAGCGCGTTCAGTATGATATCGAATATATTCAAAACTGGTCGTTATGGCTGGATATAAAAATTATTATTAAAACTATTTTCAAAGGATTTGTCGGTAAGAATGCATACTAAATTAATAGTTATTACCGGAATCGTGATATCGCAGTCCGCATGGGCTGATCTAACGCCGAAATCACACATTGGCTTTGCGGGGATCGACTTCCAGGGCAAAGTTGCTGTGGATTACGGTTATGATGATAACGTGACTTATCAGCCCCATAACCGCGATGCGATAGGTTCAGCTTTCCAGAGCGCGGCACCTGTGTTTAGTATGATCGGTGAGCGCGGTCAGGATAAATATTTGCTAATGTATTCAGGTGATTATCGTAACTACTCAAGCAATTCTGCCGATAACTATAACGACCATTTTTTCCGTTTTAACGGTGCCTGGCGTTATGGGCAAATGCACGGCTTAACCCTGAATCTGGAAGATTCTATCGGGCATGAATCCCGCGGTCGCGATATCACTGAGGGTTTTTTGCCGAGCCAGTTCCGTCAGTATGGAATTAACTCTCCGCTGACGAATAATTTTATCAACAGTGAGTTGCGCTATAGCTATGGCGCACCAGATGGACGCGGCAAAGCGGAACTGGCACTGTTATATAAAAAACTGACGTTCGGGAATACCTCGGATGTGCAGGATACCAGCCCGGATTTTTACAATTATATTCAGCAGCAGGAATGGCATGAAAATAGTCTGGTTGCTGAAGTTTTTGACCAATACACATCCAGAACGCGCTTTCGCTATAGTTTTATTACTAATCAGCGTCACTATGATAACAACTCAGAAAAAGACAGTAATGAATACTATTTGCTTTACGGTCTGAAATCGCAGTTGACGGGGAAAACCAACGTCGACATGAATATTTCGTGGCTGTACAAAACATTTGAAAATGCCGCAAACTCGAGTGATTTTAATGGTCTAAACTGGGATATAAAGGGGGAGTGGAAGCCGTTAAATCAGTCAGTCTTCACTGCCCACTCTGCTCAAAGCATTAAAGACCCCTCGGAAGTTGGGGGGTATATTTTAGTGACTGAGTATGGGATTTCTTACCAGCATTTCTGGCTGGGTAATCGTTTTTCTACTTTGCTGGACTACTCATACACCACGGAAGACTATAAAAAACAGAACAAGGATCGACATGATAAAAATGGTGTATTTAGCGTAACCATGAGCTATGACTACACGCCGTCTGTCAATTTTGAGATTAAATATCAATTAGATACCTTGAACTCGAATAAGGATACTGATTCGTTTTATATCGGTCCCGACGACAGTAAGGAAGTCATTAGAACGTTGGGTTATGATAATTCTATGATTATGCTTAAAGCTAAGGTTCAGATCTAAAATGAAAATAATAGAACTGTGCGCGTTTTTGCTATTCAGTATCCTGTTGGTCGGATGCACAACGTCCAGGCCACCATTAATGGACGATCCTGCTGCGGTGGCAGAGGATTACCGAATTGGGGCGGGGGATACTGTCAATATCGTTGTTTACGGGGAGCCCGAGATGACGATGAAATTTATCGTGGATAAGAGTGGAACAATAAACTTCCCTTATATCGGCGTGTTGGGTTTAAAAGATAAAACACCAGAACAGGTGAATATTGAATTAACTCAACGCTTGCGCAATGGGTATATGGTTAATCCCATGGTGACAGTGAGTCTTGCCGAGTTCCGCAAATTCTACGTGTCAGGGGAAGTGAAAAGCCCGAATGGATTCGCCTGGGAGCCGGGACTTACGGTAGAGAAAGCGATTGCTCAGGCGGGTGGATTTACTGACCGTGCAGATCGCAAAGATATCAACATTCGCCTCTCCGGTAGCAACCAGCTACTTGAGAATGTTGATTTAACGCACTCTGTTCGTCCTGGGGATGTCGTGATTATTGGCATGGGGTTCTTCTAACGATGAAACTATCTATAGTGGAAAATGGCAAGCAACGAGAAAACTCCGTCGATTTCTCCCGCTTTGCCAAAGAACTGAAAAAGAACGCCTGGAAAATCGCGCTGGCCGGCATTATTGCCGGGGTTGTCGCGTATCCATTAATCAGCATGATGTCATCCAAATATGTTTCGACTGCCACGGTGTTGATTAAGGCTCAAGCTGATAATGTGTCGCCCTTTCCCCAGGTTGATGGTTTTGATTCAACGCGGAGTGGTTACTACGAAACACAGTATGCATTGATGCAGTCTCGCATTATCCTCGAGCAGGCGGTCCGCGATCTGAAGCTGGATGAAAACCCGGATTTTACCGGGATGAAGCCCGGCTCGGGCAGTGAAGATCAGCAACTGAGGGTTGATCAAGCGCTGAAAACATTGTCGAAAGACCTGAAGGTCATCGGTATCCGTACCACTAATCTGGCCTCTATTTCTTATGAATCTTCCTCGCCTCAACTTTCAGCTGAGATAGCCAATGGCGTCGCTCAGGCTTTTATCAACTACACGGTAGAACAAAAGCGTCTGAAAGCAGAGCAGGCTCGCAATCTCAACTTTGAAAAAATGGAAGAGATTCAGAAATCGATAGCGAAACAAAAAGAGGAAATGGATAGCTACCTGAAAAACTCTGGGCTGCTGACCTTCCGTGGTATTGATGGTTTTGAAACAGAGCAGTTAAGCATTGTGACCAACCGTCTTGCCGATGCGACCCAACGCCGTGTCGCCGCGGAGTCTGTTTACAATGAAGTCAATAGCCGAGGAAAATCTTCAGGCGATATCATTTCGCTGCCATCAGTTTCTGACCATGCGCAGATTCAGGATTTACGCATTGCGCTGATTCAGGCGCAGCGCACATTGTCGGAACTGCGCAAAGTGTATGGCCCTAAAAGTGCCAATATTTTAAAAGCAGAAGCCGATGTGCAATCAATCCAAAATCAAACGGGTCGGGTGCTGGGTGAGCTAAAACTTGGCTTACGTCAGCAGTATTTGGCTGCACTGGCCGACGAAAAGAATTACCAGCAGCAGGTTGCTGAGCAAAAAGAGATCTTCCAGAAGATGGCATCAAAACGGGATGCCTATAACAGCCAAAAATTGGCGTTAGATAAAATGGAAGATCTGTATAAGACGCTTTATCAGCGGACTCAGGAATTGTCGCTGTCCGGGGTTAATGCGGATGCGGTGCTGTATGATCCCGCCGTTCCTCCGTTAAAGCCGTCTAAGCCGAATAAATCGCTGTTGCTCGTGATGGTGGTGATGTTGGTTGTGGTATTCAGCATCATGTATTTCATTGTCAAAGCGGCAATGGATAATTCAATTAGCACCCTGAGCCGTCTGAAGAAACGTCTCAATGTCGAGCCATTGGGCGAAATTCGTCGATTTACCGGTACTTCGGGTCGCGCGCAGGTGCGGGATATGATACTGAAGAACCCGCTGAATGCCGATATCATCCACGGTATTCGCACCCGAATTATGCTGGATAACCGGCCGCTGCAAACGGTCGCTATTGCTTCGGCGGAGCAGGGGGAAGGGCGTTCCCTGTTGGCGAATCTGTTGGCCAGCTCATTCAGCTTCGATCAGAAAACGTTGCTTATTGATGCAGATTTCTTCAATACCAACGGCCTGTCTTCTGAACTGGCATCGGCGACGTCTGCGGGTGTGGCGGAGCTGTTGCGGGGTGAGGCTCCGCTAGAAAAAGCACGGGTTAAGATCGCTGAAAATCTTGATTTCATCCCCCACGGTAAGACGACCATTTCCTCTTTACTGATGCTGTCGTCAGAGCACGTTGAACCCGTGATGCGCGAACTGAAGTCGCAGTATCAACGCATTATTATTGACGTTGCAGCGGTGAATCAGAGTCAGGATATCCAACTGATCAAACGAGCCGTTGATGGGGTTATCTTTATCGTGAAAGCCGGGACCGGTTCTGCGGAGAATATCGCCGGCGCGCTGGATAAAATTGAGGATAATCAGGGCGTGGTGATTGGCGCTGTGTTGAATGCGGTAGAGGAAAAAAACCTTGAAACGCAGGAAGGGTTGCGCTCATTGAACTTCAATACTGACCAACTGATGACTACGCCAGGTCGTGTATGAGTTTACTGAAGAGCGCTTCTACGATAGCCAGTTCATCAGTCGTTTCGCAGCTGATTGGTGCGCTGTCTATCTGGTTGATCTCACATAAGTACGATATGGCAGAGGTTGGGCTGTATGCGCTCAACTACAGTATCGCGGTGGTGGGGGCACAGGTATGTACCTTTGCCTCCCAGCTTTTGATTCCCAAACAGCAGGATGAAGAGCTGGCGCAAAATGTAGTGTTCTGTTTGCTGCAAAGTGCACTCATTGCATTACCGTATGCCGTCCTGACCGCGTGGTTGTTTCACCAGAACATACTGTTTCTCTATTTGCTGACGCTTTCAACAGCGTGGGCGTTAATATCGGAAAACTTATCGCTGCGGACAGCCAACTTTTATTTTCTGATCTTTCAGCGTATTTCTGTCTCTGTGGTGGTGGTGCTCTCGGTACTGCTCACGCACCAGGTACAGACATTTTACTGGTCATGGGCCTGCGCCATGATACTGCTGACCACTAGCTGTATTTTACATTCGTTTGATATTCGCTCGGTGACGCCGCAGCATTTGCGCCCGGCAAGTAATTTGCGATTTTTTAAACAGAATATTCATCACATCACTAAAGTCGGTAGCGCTGAGGTGTTGGCAATGGCGAGCAGTAACTTGCCTATTATGCTGATTAACTTCTGGTTTTCGGCGCTGACGGCGGGGTATTTTTCCGTTGTAAGCCGGTTCTGTCTGGCTCCGGTAGTGATTATCGGCAACGCGGTACGCAATACCATTTTTTCTAAATGGTCCATCGACTTCAGAAATAACACCTTCAATTATCAGGAGTATACGAAGGTACGTATGCTGCTGTTAGTGCTGGGGGTTGTCTGTACCTTAGGTGTCTTTATTTTCTATCCCATTGTGATGCGACTGGGTTTTAGCGAAGACTGGATTAACTCCATTGAGACGTCGCGCTACATGCTGCCCTATTTGTTCCCGGCGCTGGCGATAAGTCCTTTAACGGTGATTGAGCTTATTTTTGGCTCGCACCGCTATTTTCTGCGTATCCAACTTGAACAGTTGGCGATTGTGCTACTGGCGTTTGTGGTCGTTCCCTATTTTTACCCTGATTACGCGGCATCAGTAATATTGTTCTCTTCACTGACATTTATTCGCTATGCGTTCATTTACCTGAAAATGAACAAGCGGGCCAATCTCCTGAAACACAAGCCGGTGACGCCATGACACTGAATACCGGAAATTATTTACAGGTCTACACCTTTATAACGCTGATTCTGTGTGGTCTGGTGCAGTATTTCACCGGCATGCAATCCGTGTTGTGGATCCCGTTTTTCCTGACATTACTGATGGTGGGATTACTGGTGATGCAGACGCGAGACGGGGCGCTGCGTCTGGATGCACAGGAAACCATTATCCTTGCACTGTATTTTTCCTTTCTGGTGCTGGCGGGAACATCGACCCTGATTCAGGGCGGGGTTACCGTCGCAATTGTGGCCTTCAAAAACGAAATCGCGTTATCGCTGGTGATGGTTTGTTTGCTGTTGGGTTTTTGCCGTGAATCGCAGATATATCGGGCGACGCGCTATCTGTACTGGGTGTTCTATGCGCAAATCCCGGTGATGATTTATCAGGTTTTGCTGGTTGTTCCTCAGCGTGTGGCTGTGCGCGGGGAAGATGAAAAATGGGACTCCGTGGTAGGCACATTCGGCGGAGACCCAATGGGTGGCGGCAATACCGCGGCGATGGGGTTATTTTGCCTGTTAATTATGTTGCTGAAACTCTCTGAATATAAGCACGGGCTTACGACGTTTAAATCCGCAGCGCTGCATATCATCCTTGGAATAGGGTTATGTATCATTGGTGAGGTCAAGTTTGTCATCCTGCTGTCACCGATATTTCTGGCATGGGTGTGGATATCGCCGAGCTATGTTAAAGATGTCAGTAAGGTAAACCTGAAGACGTTATTCGTCATTGTGGCAGGAATGCTGGTGCTCATCGGCCTGTCGATTATGATACTGGCCTGGTACTACTCTTCCGCTTTTGGCAGCGATCCGACGAAAGGCTCATTAAGCATTTTTATTGATTCATTGAGCTATATCTTTGATCCGAACTACATCATGTCGACCGGAGAGTTGGGGCGTTTCACAACCTTTCTGTTCTGGTTAAAAAATAACGATCTTTGGGGACTGTCGGGCACATTATTTGGCTATGGGCTTAATGCTACAAACAGTGGTAGTACGGTCTCCCCTGGGTTTTTGAACATTATCTATAACCTGATTTTAGACTCGACTGCTCTGAGTATGCTGCTGTGGGAAGTTGGCATTATTGGCACGCTGCTGTTTATTGGCTTGTTTATTTATATTCTGAAAGTATGCCAGCCAAAACCAGTATTGATGCTGGAACAGTTGGATAAACAGGATCTGCAGTTACTGAGCTTTGCGCCAGCATTTAACGCTTTCGCTATCAGTTGTTTAATCAGTTTACCTTACAGTCAGATATTGATGATTACGCCGATGTTACAGTTCCTGTTCTATTTATCGCTGGGGGCGAGCTTAGTGATTCGTCGAACCGTACTGCGCAGTGCAGGGGGATGGTATGGACAATAAACCATTTATTTCAGTGAGTATTAAAACGCTCAACGAATCTAAAGGCATTGAGAAAACGATCGACAGCATTCGGCGTCAGTTGGTCGGGTATCCGCATAAGATTATCGTGGCTGACAGTTTGTCGACAGATAACACCCAGCAGTTGGCTGCCAATAAGGGCGTCACGGTAGTGTCACTCACCGATCCTGGCGATCGCTGTTGTGGAGTGGGCCATCAGTTGGGTTATCTGTACAGCGAAGGGGAATATTTATTACTGATGGATGGAGATATGGAGCTGGAAGATGGCTTCATTGACCAGGCTATTGCCTTTTTGCAGGCGGAACCAGACTATGCCGGGGTGGCCGGTACCGTCGAAATGGATGATGCCGTTAACTATGAATTTAAGTCTCGTAAGCAGCGGATCAATAAAATCTATCCTCTTGGTGATAGCGATCATCTGGGGGGCGGTGGACTGTATCGTCGGTCGGCAATTGAAAAAATTGGTTATCTGACCAACCGTAATTTGCACGCGTATGAAGAGGCTGAGCTGGGTCTGCGTTTAATCGAAGCGGGCTATAAACTGCGGCGTCTGGATATTCCTTACTTCAGTCATACGTCACATACGCTGCCGACGTTTAAGATGCTGGCGCGCCGCTGGACCAGCGGTTATTACCAGGCTCCGGGTGAGCTTCTGCGTTGTAGTTGGGGGAAACCCTGGTTTTCCCAGTCATTCAACATCGTGAAGAATGAGGCGGTATTTGCGCTCTACCTTATTCTCTTATTTGTTGCGCTGCTCACTTTTAATATCGACGTGTTTGCCGTTGCGCTTCTCCCATTACTGGCATTTGCCTTGTTGAAGATTGTGCAAAATCGCTCGTTAACAGATGGGCTGCAAAGCGTTATTAATTTAATCGTACGCTCAGCGGGGCTGATCAAAGGTATTTTTTATCCGGTACGCGATCCGCTGACTCCGCCCAACAGTAAAATCATTCATGAATAACCGGGGCAGGCGCCATGAAAGTATTATTAGTTAACAAGTTTTTTTTCATCAAAGGCGGCGCGGAAACGGTTTATTTTCAAGAACGCGACATGCTGAAACAGGCTGGTGTCCAGGTCATTGATTTTTCCATGCAGCATGAGAAAAATTTCCCCTCTGATTATGTGGATTATTTCGTCAGCAATGTCGATTACCATAAAGAGAGTAATCTGTTGGGAGGGATCAAAACCGCGGTTAACTTTATTCATAACACCCAGGCCTGCAAAAAAATGCTGGCGCTTTTACAAAAAGAACGCCCTGATATCGTTCACTTTCATAATATTTACCATCAGTTGACGCCGGCGTTAATTAAAGTGGCGCGTAATTTTGGCTGTAAAACGGTGCTGACGGCGCACGACTATAAGATTGTCTGTCCCGCATACTCCATGTTACGTGATGGGAAGGTGTGTGATGCCTGTATCACCGGTACCGTTTTCAATGCCTTCCGCTATCGCTGTCAGGAAGGCTCTGCCTCGAAAAGCTTGCTGCTCTCGTTAGAAGCAACCTGGCAATACATTGCCCAGAATTATCAGGCTCTGGATGTGATTGTTTCACCCAGCGTCTTTTTACGCGGCGTGTTACTCCGAACGTTGCCGAAATCGCGAATCGATGTGATCGTCAATGGTGTTGATGATAGCCAGCCCATCGATGAGGTCGTCGATGACGGTTATATACTGTACTTCGGCCGCCTGAGCCGTGAAAAGGGGGTGGCAACGTTGCTGGCCGCTCATCAGAAAATGCGTAACCCGGCTCCGCTAAAAATAGTGGGGCACGGTCCGTTGCATGACGAGTTAGTGGCGAAATACCCGGACGCTGAATTTTTAGGTTATGTACAACAAGGGGATACCCTCAATACGCTCATTAAGCATGCCCGCGTGGTGATCCTCCCCTCTGAATGTTATGAAAACTGCTCAATGGCGGTACTGGAGGCGATGTCTTTCGCGAAACCGGTGATCGGGTCGCGCATTGGCGGGATCCCCGAACAAATACGCGACGGTATTGAAGGGCTTTTATTTGAGCCGGGTAATGCGCAGGAACTGGCGAAGGCGATGGATGCTCTGGTTGATGACCCGGATAAAGCACGCGTCATGGGCTTACGGGGGCGTGCGCGCCTGAGTGAAAAATATGCGCTTAGCAAACATATGGATACCTTACAGGCGCTATATAAAGAACTTCTGAGCAGGCCATAGAATGAGTAAAAAAATAACGGTTTTTGGTACTCGCGGTATTCCGGATGTCCTGGGCGGTGTGGAAACCCACTGCCAGAATCTTTACCCGGCGATTAAACAACAGTTTGACGTTGATATTTGTGTTATCGCCCGCTCGCCGTATGTTAGCTACAAACGATCTTCTTATAAGAAAGTTGAGACCTATGCGCTGTGGGCACCCAAAAAACGGTCACTGGAAGCGATTGTGCATTCTGTTTTAGCGGCGTTTAGAACCTGTGTCGACGGTTCTGATATTGTGCATGTCCATGCTATAGGGCCGGGTTTGGTGATCCCATTATTACGCGTGTTAGGTAAGAAGGTGGTTTTTACCCACCACGGACCTGATTACGATCGTCAAAAATGGGGATTTGTCGCCAAAAAAATATTGCTGCTGGGTGAACGCTGGGCGGTGAGATATGCCAATGAGGTGATAGTGATTTCTGAGGTCATTAACCAACTGATTCAGAAAAAACATGCTCGCTATGATGCGCATTTGATTTTCAACGGTGTCAATAAGCCCCGTCCGTTGTCAGATCAAACCCTTCATGCCACGCTTTCCCGCTTTGGACTCGAGGCGAAAAACTATTTCGTGGTGGTCGGACGGTTTGTGGAAGAAAAGGGGATGCATGATGCGATCTCCGCGTACAAACAAAGTGGTTTGCAACAGCCGCTAGTGCTCATTGGCGATGCAGATCACCCAACGGAATACAGTATTCGACTCAAGCAACTTGCCGCTGATACCCCTGGCGTGGTGATGACCGGATTTTTAAGGGGAGATGAACTTCAGGCGGTGTTTTCGCAGGCCAGGCTTTTCGTTATGCCTTCCTACCATGAAGGGCTACCGATTGCGCTTCTGGAGGCGATGTCGTATTCCCTCCCGGCGGTGGTGAGCGATATTCCCGCAAATTTGGAAGTGCAGTTGCCGTCTGAGGCTTATTTTCGGGTCGGCTCATTGTCCAGCCTTGCTGAGAAATTAACTGCCTGGGCCAGCGCAAATAGCGTGGACTATCGTGTCTATTTGCAAAATTACGACTGGCAAGAAATTGCCAGAAAAACAGTCAATGTCTACCACTCAATTGATAAAGATATAGGTTAATTTTGACCAGTCCTCAGAATCGCCCCCCCGTCATCGAACGATTTTATGCGCAACTTGATGAGCATATATCGGAGGGACTGACTCCGGAACAAAAAGACGGGATCGAGAAAGCGATCGTCGCCAGCACTCTGGCATCAAGGCATCGGATCGATATTCGCAGAAGTTTTCCATTTTTCGGTAAACGCTTTTATCTGGTTTTTTTATTCGGCAGAGACTTACGTCAGCGGCATCGTCAGGAGTCGACCTTATCGACCATGCTGCTTACTTTTTTGCTGCTGCTAGGTACGCTGTTTGTCACCTGCTGCGTATTACTGACGCTATATATGATCAAATCCGCATTGGGTATTGATGTATTCCAACATTTTCACGTGGGTATTTGGGACTGGTGGTTAAGCCTGAAAGACCGCTAGTGTTAACAAACCTGTGGAGGGCGTCACTGCGATGAAGTGTCAATGGTTTTCTGCGCTGTTGTGTCTGTTCTGTCCGCTGACGGTATTGGCCGCATTAACGACCGTAACCCCCAAAGCATTGACGGGCCCACTGACAAACCCAGGTATCGGGGTAGCCAGTTTTCATCAGGGATATGGTGAAACGCTTGGACTGGCGGATTATCCCGACACAGGCTTTGAATATGAGCGCTTTTACTGGCGTGACCTTGAGCCTGTCGAAGGCCAGTACAATTTTGCACTGGTTGATGATGCCTTCAAGTATGCCGCGGCGCATCGACCGGCGATGAACGTCGGACTGCGGTTTATGGCGCTTGCTGAGCCGGAAACGGGTTCACAAATTCCCGACTGGTTGATTAAAAAAGGCGTAAAGGGAACCTGGACGCCGGACAAAAAAACCTTTATCCCTGATTTAGACGATCCTCTATTTATTGAATATAGCCAGCGCCTGCTGAACGCAATGGGTAAACGCTATGATGGTAACGAGAACCTGGCTTTCGTGGATATCGGCATGGTGGGGGCGTGGGGAGAGTGGCATAACAGCAACTTCCCGATGCTGAAGCCATTGCTGGAGCGCTACACCACGGCGCAGTTGGACCGCTATGTGGCGATGCATTTCTCTGCTTTCCCCAGTACGCCAAAAATCATGTTAATGAGTGGTGGGCAAAGTCTGGCGAATGCGGTCGCGCGCGGGGCGGGCTGGCGTGCGGACTGCCTGGGCGATCTCCGCGTGTTTTCTGCTTCATGGAATCATATGGCGGATGATTACCCGCAACGGCTGCAGGCCGCACAGAAAAGCTATTCAGGATTTAACGATGCCTGGAAACATGCGCCAGTGAGTTTTGAGATCTGCTCGTACATGCAGGACTGGAAAAATACGTTTCACTATACGCGAGAGGAAGTGCAGGGGATTTTTGACTGGGCGGTGAAGCAACATACCAGTACGATTAACCTGAAATCGAGAACCGTGCCCCGTGAGTATCGTCCGATTGTCGACGAGGCACTGACAAAACTGGGCTATCGGTTTCGCTTAGCATCTCTGAGCCACGAGTCAGTCTGGGAAGGTGGACAAGAACTGACCCTGACAAGCACCTGGTATAACGAAGGGAACGCGCCGATTTACCTTCCCTACACGCTGGCATTTCGCCTGGTCAATGAGGCCAATAAGGTGGTGGCACAAGGGAATGTCCCGGAAGATATACGTCACTGGCTGCCCGGAAAACACCCACTGAGTTACCCGATGCCGATGCCCGGGACGCTGCCAAAAGGGAAATATGCTATTGAAGCGGCGATTGTGGATAAATCCGGTGCGGCAAGAATTAACTTTGCCAATGAAGGGAAGCTGAGCAACGGTTGGTATCGCGTCTCTGCAGTAACGGTGGAATAGCCTGCCGTAGTAAGGAGCCTGGCAATCAGGCTCCTTGTCGTTGAAAATTAAACGTGATAGCCATCCGGATTGTTTTTTTGCCAGTTCCAGGTATCGCGTATCATTTCATCCAGATTGTAGATGGCCTGCCATCCCAACTCTTTTCGTGCTAACGACGGGTCTGACCAACATTCGGCAATATCCCCGGGCCTTCTGGCCACAATCTTATAATTAATTCGGGTTTGCGCCGCTTTCTCGAAGGCTGCAATCAGGTTAAGTACGGAATACCCGATACCGGTACCGAGGTTGATGACTTTGTATGCCGCACCTTTTTGCTGACAATCCAGTGCCGCTAAATGACCAGTTGCCAGATCCATCACATGGATGTAATCACGCACACCGGTGCCGTCGGGGGTTGGATAGTCATTTCCATAGACCGACACGCTTTCCAGCTTGCCAATCGCCACCTGAGAAATATACGGTACCAGATTGTTGGGGATACCATTCGGATCTTCGCCAATCCTGCCCGATGGATGCGCGCCGACTGGGTTAAAGTAGCGTAGGCAGGTGATTCGGAAATCGGGTTGTGCGCGGGAAAAGTCTGCCAGAATTTGCTCGACCATGAATTTTGATGTGCCATACGGATTGGTGGTGCCACCGGTTGGCGATTGTTCACTTAATGGAACGCTTTCCGGATTACCGTATACCGTGGCGGAAGAGCTGAAAATAAAGTGCTTCACCCCTGCAGCTAACATCTCACGCAGCAAAACCAGCGTGCCGGTGACATTATTGTCATAGTAGGCCAGCGGCTCTTTTATTGATTCTGAAACTGATTTTAGTCCAGCAAAATGAATGACATCGGTAATGTTATGGTTAGAGAAAATCGTTTTCAGAACATCGTTGTTCAGCACATCAGCGATATAAACGACGGGCGCTTTGCCAGTCAGTTCCGCAACCCTGTCCAGGGATGTTTGTGAGGAGTTGGAAAGGTTATCGATGACCACAACATCATCACCTCTTTCCAGAAGCGCCAGCACGGTATGTGAACCAATATAACCAGCACCACCAGTGACTAGAATTGCCATACAGTCTCCAGATATATTTTTTGCAAACTATCATTAATTCATTAATGCCACCGGCATAAATAAACGTTATTGGTGGCGTCGGTTAAGGTAATAATTCCGGTATTTCACCCTGCATTTATAAGATATTTTTTTAAGTATAGAAAATAGGCTGAATTTACTTATCTTACTGTCATACACGATATAGTTATCGGTGAAGTTGAGTGTGTGAACGCCCTCGCTTTGGTTAATGCTGGCATTGATCTGCGTAATCAAACGCTCATCAAAGCTGGATGCGTTAAGCGTGATTAGCTCTTTGATATAAACTGACTTTCCGTACGTCTCTGGTGTGCATTCCTGGGTGAGGAAATAGAGTTTATTATCAACGCAGTGTGGTGCGCCAGCGCCCCGGGGGTGTTGATTCGACAGGTTAAGCGTGGGCTCTATTTTTTGCCATGGTCCGGTTACATCACTGGCAGTATGGATAACTAGCTCATCTTCCATCGTGGTGGATAAAAGATAAAGATTTTCATGCAATGAGACGACGACGTTATCGGTGAGTGCCTGGTCCGGTACTAATACTTTTACCTGTTTCCAGCGCGTAGGGAACGCTACCGACTGGAATAAGATAACCTCTTTCCTTTCTGAAGACTCTGGGATCATGAAAAGCTGATCGTTGCTGTAAAATAAAAAAGGAAATGATAAATGGCATTTTAGGTTATCAAAACCATCGAGTTTCACATCCTCAAGCTCAACCAGGTTAGCATCAAGGATACGGCAGCGCAGAATACCTTGCGAATTACGAAAGCTTAGTGCTTCATAAAAAACATAAACTTTATTGTCTTTTTCAATAATGAAAGGATCGGCCTGAAAGGTATATTTCTTTTTGAGCTGTTGGGCTCGGGTGTTGTTCAGAATTTCCAGCGTGTTAGTGGGAAAGGTATGCGAACCATTATTTTTTAGGATCATAATATCCCACGACTCATGAAAAAATAACATATTAATCAGTCTGTTATTTTTCGTTCGCATGCGTAACGGCTCCTTTTTATCGCTTAATCTATTGCGGGTTCCACGACGGCCACACTGATGGCTAGTTTAAAAGCTAGTCGCAAGAGGAGTGTTTGTCTACTGACAGAAATCGTAGTGGGAGGATTGCCAGAGCATCCGTGCTCCAGTGCTGATTTACTCGAAATGGACGTGTGGATTATCGGCCAGCGAAACGTAAGTTTTGCTGTTCTTATCCAGCGTACGAATTTCTCCGCTTTCGATGTCGTAGACCCAGCCGTGCAGACGAATCGCGTTGTTACGCAGACCAACAGCCACGCAAGGATGCGTTTTAATGTTGTTCAACTGGGCAATCACGTTTTCTTCCACCATGGCATTCACTTTATCGATTTCGTTAGCCCAGGTTTTCTTTTCAACCACGGCTTTTGCGGCATCGGCATAGTGCAACCAGTGGGCGACAGCAGGCATCGGATCCAGGGGTTGGCTTTCTGCGATGGCTTTCATCGCGCCGCAGTTGGAGTGACCACAGATAACGATATCAGTCACGCCTAAAGCAACGACCGCGTACTCAATGGTGGCAGACACGCCACCAGGTTCCGGGCCAAAAGACGGTACGATATTACCGGCGTTACGGATAACGAAAAGCTGTCCTGGCTCTTGCTGCGTCACTAACTCTGGCACCAGTCGGCTGTCAGAACAGGAGATGAAAAGCGCTTTAGGATTCTGGCTGGATGCCAGGCTGCGGAAGAGTTCCTTGCGTTGAGGGAAAATCTCTTTTTGGAAGTTGAGGAAGCCCTCAATGATATGTTGCATAGCAGTGTCTCTTTTCTCTGTTTAAGCAGGTTATGATGAAGATCACACTTTCCAGTTTAACACCAGCCGACAGAAGGGAAAGACTTTATAGCAGTTCGGTCAATATCTTTGGGCAATTTTGCCCTGACAAAGCAGGGCAAGCGTAGCGGTCTGCGTTACATGTTCTGCCGTTTCTGGTATGCCGTTTTTAGTCTGTTCATTGCGTCCACCAGGACGGCGCGCGGGCAGCCAACGTTCAGACGCATGTGCCCCTCTCCGCCTGGGCCATATTGTGACCCCGGCGACAGGCCGAGTCTGGCTTCATGGACAAAAAAATCGCTTAGCTGCGTCTCGTTAAGCGCCATTTTTTCAGCATTCAGAAAGAGCAGATAGGATGCGCCACCATAGACAATTGAGATCAACGGACAGTGCATTTCGATTTCATTTCTAACAAATGCTACATTATCAGCCAGATAAGCCAATAATTCCCGGTGCCAGTCACCGCAATGGGTATAGGCGCTATAAATCGTTGCCTGTTGCAGTGAGTGAGTCTCTGCAAGATAACAGTTATCGAGAAAATGATAGAACCGGTGACGCAGTTCATCATTCTTTATAATAGCTATCCCTCCCTGGATCGCCGCCGTGTTGAAGGTCTTGCTGACAGAAGTCAGTACGATAGACTGACTTCCTGCTGCGTCATCGAGGGTAAAAAAGGGCAGGTGTTGCTTACCTGGCAGAGTTAAGTCGCTATGCACTTCATCGGAGAGAATGATGACGCCAGCATGCTGGCAATAGTGACTGATTTTTTCAAGCGTTTCCCGTGACCACACCATTCCACCAGGATTGTGTGGCGAGGGAAAAAGAAACATTTTGCACTGTTTAAGTTTCTCGCTGAAATCTTGCCAGTCAAATTCATAGCAACCGTCTTTTTCAATGAGACGGGTCTGGAGTAAATGCCTGCCGCTGGTTTTCACCAGGTTAGGGTAGGGGTCATATATTGGGGTACAGGTTAATATATTGTCTCCCGTGCGGGTAAGTGCCAGCAAAGACATGACAATAGTTTTTATGACGCCGGGAACAAAATGCAGCCAGTGCGATTTAAGCTCGGCATCATACTGTTTTGCGTACCACTGGATAACGGACTCTTTCCATTGCGGATAATCCAGGTTATAGCCCTGAACAGGCTGCTCTACTACTGTGCGTAATGTATTCAGGATGGGCTCTGGCGTAACAAAATCCATATCCGCAATCCACAGCGGTAATACATCGCTGGTACCGTACATTTGTTGTAATTGTCCGTATTTGCGACAATTAACATCCCTTGTGACAATATCATCAAACAAAGACATTGCTGACTCCTGGAAAGTCTCTGAAAATAGTTTACGCAACACAAAAAGCGCAGAATGTTTATGTATATCTAATTGATATATTAAATTTACCCTGGTGATAGCTAATATTTATCTGCGTATTAGCCTATGATTTTTGCTCAACCATATGCTCTGTAGCTTCATTTGGTTCATATTTAGCAATGCCAATACCGGTTGCGGCCCACAGTAATGCAAAGATGACGCCGCTGTAACATAGAATTGCCCATGGCAGATAATCAAGAGTAGTCACGCCCAGCATAGTGGCGCAATAAACACCAGAAGCAGACCACGGAATAATAGGTTCGACAACGGTTCCGGCATCTTCGGTAGTTCGCGAGAGGTTCTTCGCGGCCAGTCCACGTTTTTTGTATTCATCTTTAAAGGCATCACCGCACAATAACAACGGTAAGGTTCCATTGGCGGTACAGGCGCAAATGGTGAACGTCGTAACAATGGTGGTAGCGACTAAGCGGAATGTTGATTTAACCCCTTTTGTCAGCGCGTTAATGACCGTGTGCAGGGAGCCTGTCGCGCTCATGGCACCAGCAAAACTAAAGGCGCTGAAGACGGTCACAAAACTGCTGAACATAGAGATTGCGCCGCCTCGCTCTAATAAGCGTGAGACATCAGATGACAGTGCAGGAATATGATCTCCGGTGAGCATCGCGAGCTTAAAGCCGCTGACCACGGATTCGCCGACCGAAGATGCGCTGAATTGTTGAAAAACCAGAGCCAGAATCATTGATACGATGGTGGACAAAAACAGCATCGGGATAGGTGGTTTTTTCGACAGTGAACCGTACAATACGATAATCGGTGGTAGCAACAACAGAATGTTGAACTGATAAATCTGGCCGATAGCGTTCATTAAATGGGTGATATTTTCTGGTGCACTGGCAGAGGCATCAATGCCCATACCCATATAGCTATAAACCACGCAGCAAATAATGAATCCCGGGCCGGTGGTCCATAGCAAATGGCCAATATGGGAGTACAGATTTACACCGGCAGCCAGCGCCGCCATATTGGTTGAATCAGAGACAGGCGAGAGTTTATCGCCAAACCAGCACCCTGAAACAATGGCGCCGGCGGCGATGGGCAGAGAGGCATTAAGGCCAATGGCTACACCAATCATGGCAATTCCGACGGTACCAATGGAACCCCACGACGTGCCGGTACACACTGAAATTAATGCACCCAGCATAAAGGCTGAAATATAAAAATACTGGGGGTTAATCCACTTCAAACCATAATAGATCATCATCGGGATGGTACCTGATACCATCCAGGAGCCAATCAAAAAACCGATACTGGCGACAATCAGAATGACTGGCAGTGCTTCTGATATTTTATTGCAAATCGATTGCAGAATATCATCCCATGTATAACCATGAGCAGTGGCGATAAATGAAGCGGCTGCCGTTCCCATCAGGATCATAGGTTCGGCGCGAATATTGAATATAAAATATCCGATGCTAATCCCGCCCAGCATGATCACCATCGGTAATACTGACCAGAAGAAAGAGAGTTTTTTTCTGTAGTGTGAGGTACAGCTCTTTTTTTCCATAATTCCATCCCAATCGTTAACGGTTGAACAAGCCAAAGAAATACCTGCTACAGGCCAATCAATTACAGAATGGCGTAGTTACGTGAGTTGATAATTGAACTCTATTTTATTAACTGTTTCAGGCGATCTGTTCTGGCCTGCTGTTATGATGTTCATATTTCAGCAGTAAAATAAGAGATAGATTTTATAGTCAATTATCCCTCCGCATAAGGTGGATGATTTCGGCGTTGCTGACTGAGCTTGCGATACTGCTGAGGCGGCATACCGACGTATTTATGAAATGAGCTATAAAATCGACTGCTGGAGCGAAAACCCGCAATCATCGCGATATCCAGAATGGTTTTATCGGTGTCGCTGAGTAATGCCCGTACATGGTTGATACGCATCGCCGTAATATATTGTTTCATCGTTAGTTGCATTACGCGATGAAAAATACCCATTGCATAATTAGGATTAAGTTTGACGTGATCGGCAATGGCCTCGACTGTCAGCAATTTGTCACAGTTAGCGGCAATAAATTCCAGCATCTGGCTGACGTAAAATTGTGAATGCCGCGAAATGCTGTTCTTCTGGGTCCGTGCAGTTTGGTTTCCCAATACTGTCCGCCAGCCTGAGAGGCTAAACCGCTTGAGCATCAGGGCGATTTCATCAATGGCTAACTGACGAATCTGTTCGTTATCGCTGTTGAGTTCATTTTGCCAACGTTGAACCTCAAAAGCGCTAAGCTGCTGGGATGCCGACGAGGTAATCACCCTGCCGTGCGTCACGTGATTAATCAACTCTCTATCCAGCGGCCAGGACAAAAATAAATGCATTGGCAAGTTGAAGATAGCCATCTGCTTGCAGTGCCCTGCATTCGTGAGCTGATGGGGGGTACATGCCCAGAACAGAGTGATAAAGCCTTGTTTGCTCTGTACTACTTCGTCATTGAACAGGTACTCAACATCACCATCAAATGGCACATTCACTTCAACCTGCCCATGCCAGTGACTGTAAGTCATGGCCAGCGGCTCCCGCAGCTCGACATCCATACGCTGATACTCTGAATAGAGTGCCAGTGGGCTACGAGTCTTTTTTTCATAGCTGCGACACATATGGGGATCATGCGGCAGCTGCGGAATACTTTTAGCCATTACGGGTTGGTTCCTGAAAAGTGAATTTGACCATGAGGTAGCGCCAAAGCATGAACATAGCTTAACCGAAAAAAATCACCGTTTTCTCTCCATTTTCGCGAAATTATTCCCAAAAACTCAGATCCTGTGCCTGTTGATTGCCGATCTGAGATAGCGGGAATGGCGAGGTTTAATTTTAAAAGCGCTCAACCATAAGGCACTTTGCTGTACCTGCTGGATGGCGGCTCTGACGCGCTATCCGGCCTACTAAAGCCTGTGAAACGTAGGCCTGATAAGCGCAGCGCCATCAGGCATTGACTGCCCGTGGCGGACGCAGGGGAAATCATAACCCGTACAGTTTTATTTTTCGGTACAGCGTGGCAATGCTGATCCCCAACTCTGTCGCGGCTTGTTTCTTACCCTCAACGCTTGAACCAAATCGCTGTATGGCGTTTTCAATGGCATCTCTTTCAGCTTGTTTACCCTGATGGGCAAGCTGGCGAGGTTGCGCCATCATGGTGCTTTTTCTGCTATCGGCTGCGGTAAGCAGGTAAGGGGGAAGATGGCTGGCGTTGATCCCGGCGGCTTCTCCGCGCATGACAAAAATGTACTCGATGACGTTGCGCAGTTCACGGATGTTGCCCGGCCAGTGCCAGGCATAAAGGCGGTTAATAACATCATCGGGAAGTTTTTGCGGCGGTCGTTGGTAGCTTAGCGAAAACTCGTCGGCAAAATATTGTGCCAGGACGGCGATATCCGCCCGCCGTTCGCGCAGGGAAGGGAGAACCAATGGCACCACGTTCAGGCGATAGAAAAGATCTTCACGAAACTGATTATTCTCGACCATCGCGCTGATGTTTTTGTTGGTTGCGGCAATAATCCGCACGTCAATATTGATGGTGTTGTTGGACCCCACACGGGTGATGGCTTTTTCCTGCAGTACCCTGAGCAGCTTGGCCTGCAAATGCAGTGGCATATCGCCAATCTCGTCGAGGAACAGGCTACCCCCATTGGCCAGCTCAAACTTTCCCACACGTCCTTTGGGATCGGCACCGCTGAATGCGCCGCGTACGTAGCCAAACAGTTCGCTTTCCAGGAGTTGTTCAGGGATAGCGGCGCAGTTGATGGTCACGAAGGGGGCGGCTTTACGCGGACTGCTCTGATGAATGGCAAATGCCACAACTTCTTTACCTGAACCACTTTCCCCGGTGATCAGTACACTGGCATAGCTGTTGGCGATTTTGCCAATGGTACTTCTGAGTTGTTCCATTGAGGGGGAATGGCCAATCAGACGTACCTGTGTATCAGACTCATATGGCGAGGGGGCAATCGTGCTCAGGTAGTCGTGCGCATCGCGAAAGATAACCATGGTTAATCGGTCGTTATCCAGTGACGAGAGCGAGATCTGTTTACACAGCACATGGTGTTTTTGCCCTTCAAGCGTCAGCCATGCTTCCTCATCGCCATACAAGCTGTCTCCGGTCGTTTCAATGGTCAGGGGTAATCCCTGAACCTCACGGTTAAGTATGCGATCTGCTGAATGGTTGGCATGCCAGATGCGACCCTTGCCATCAATGGCCACAACGCCGCGATCCATGGCATCAATCAGACGACGAAAGGCGCCGAGTGTCTCCTGCGCGCGTAAGCGTTCCAGGCATTCAAAGACCTTACTGGAGATCATGACGGCAATTTGCTCTATAAAGGTGACAAATTTATCGATCTGGCTAAGCAAGGTGTCACGCTGTATTTGCGTGGAGCAAATAATACCGATCACCCCAATGACACGGTTATTGAGAAAAATAGGGGCATTCAAATCCAGCATTTCAGAGCAGTAATGGTGTTTTTCACACAGCTGACATAGAGGATGTTCACCGGGGTTTTTGATCAATACCGTCTCACGGACCTGCAAAACATGCCGATAGATATAACCATTTTTTGCCACGTTCTCATTGAGCATATGTCGGTATTTACCGGTGCCAGCAATGCGCATTAAAGATTCATCAATGATTTCTACATCAGTCCCGGTAATGCCAGAAATAGCATCGGCATAATTGCATATATCATCCTGAATATTGCTCAGTACTGAAATCATGATACTTCTCCGGTAAGGTGTCTCATTTCTCAATGAAAATGATAAATAGGCGAATCATCGCAAAATTGATTTGCGAAAAATCAATCTACAGCATTGTTTTTGGATGTTTTTTTAATTTTATCCTTCGTGATCACACTATTTCTCATTTATGAGAATTTATCAAAATCAGACGATAAACTAACGCAGACTATTTTTACCTTGTTAACTTTAGAAATTTCTTAATGTATTGAAATAAAAGTATTTATTAAATTATTTCTAAGCATTCCCTCATTTTCTAAAAAACTGGTAAGCATTTTGCT